>CAIOZP010000617.1 GCA_903862805.1 uncultured Fibrobacterota bacterium | reverse complement strand
GGAAGCACTGCGGCTCCGGCTACAAGACCGGCAGCGACTGCAAATGCGAAACCTGCGATGGCACCGGCTTCGCATGTTCAGGCGGCGGAAGTTCAGGCAGACATGGCGAAATACGCCGCGGTGAAACCCGGACGTCCGGAGATGATCGTGGTGGGCGTATCGACCGGCGGGCCAGCTGCGCTCGGCGAGATTATTCCAAAACTTCCGGCATCGCTTACGGTGCCGGTGCTGGTAGTTCAGCACATGCCGCCGATATTTACGCAAACCCTTGCCGAGAATCTCAATTCGCGAAGCGCGGTCACGGTCAAAGAGGCTGAGCATGGCGAACTTGCGCTACCGGGTACGGTTTACATTGCGCCGGGTGGTCATCAGATGAAAGTGATGGCAAACAGCAACGGAGTGCCGGTAATCGAGATCACCGATGATCCTCCCGAAAACAACTGCCGTCCGGCGGTCGATTATTTATTTCGCAGTGTGTCGATCAATTTCCCCGGAAAGGCCAGTGCGGTGATTCTCACAGGCATGGGTTCCGACGGGACGCTTGGCCTCAAGCTGCTCAAGCGTCGCGGTTGCAATGTCATAGGTCAGGACGAATCAACCTGTGTGGTTTACGGAATGCCGAAGGCCGCTTTCGATGCGGGAGTGGTCGATGCCGTCGTTCCTCTTGGAGAGGTCGCTTCGCGTATGGTTACATCTCTTGGAGGTCGCGTTTGAGCCTAACAATCTCACGTGATGAAACTGTATCGTGGATCAAATACATCCGCGATATTTGTGGTATCAGCCTCGACGAATCCAAGAGCTATCTCTTCGAGACACGTTTTGTTACTCTCTTCCGTGAGACTGGTGCCACAGGTTTTTCGGAGCTTCTGAACAAAGCAAAGACCGACATGACCGGCGCAATCCGCCGGAAGGTCATCGATGCGATAACCACCAACGAGACATCGTTTTTCCGTGACAGCGCGCCTTTCGATCTTATCAGGCACAAGCTGGTTCCCGATCTCATCGACCGGCGCAACCGTGCCGGAACCAGAGCACCGGTTGTCATTCGCATCTGGAGCGCAGCGAGTTCGACGGGTCAGGAGGTTTACAGCACGGCAATCTCAATAGCCGAGCTTGTCGGCGGCGACATGCGCAATTACGATGTGCGAATTCTCGGCACCGACATTTCCGATCGTGTCGTGGCGCAGGCGAGCAAGGGACATTTCAGTGCGCTCGACATCGAACGCGGAATGTCACCGGCGCTGCTCTCGAAGTATTTCATCCGTGAAGGCGATTACTATAAGGTGAAAGACGAGATCCGTGCGATGGCAACCTTCCGCACAATGAACCTGCTCGAACCTTTCTCGTTTCCAACGCCGTTCGATTTCGTTTTCTGCCGCAACGTGGCAATCTATTTCAGCGAGGCCGACAAGATCCGGTTGTTCCGCAATATCGGCAAAGTATTGGAAAAAGAAGGAAGTCTCATCATCGGTTCCACCGAAACACTCGGCGGATCATTGCCGGAATTCGAATCGAAGCGGCATGTGAGAGCGGTTTATTATCAGCTGAAAAAATGAAAGGCGGAAGAAACATAATTCTTCCGCCCATAGATCCGTAAAAAAATCCTCTTGAATCAGATCAGGCGTCGTGCCTCGACACGGTAGCGTCCAGTCATCATGTCTTTGACGGCACAGACCCATTGGAAACCGTTGAGACGGTGACGCTGGACGCAGCGGATCATTGACTCGTGGTCAAGGTCGTCGATGATCTGGATTGACTGCTTGTTCATGGTCGCCTCCTGTCGCAAGATATTGTTGAGATATCATCATTCCCACACATAATATAGTGCCACCAGAGCTTTGGCGCAAGTCAAATATTTGGGAGACAAGTGATCCGGATGAGGCTGTAAAGTCATGGCAGATCTTGACATTTGGGCCGTCCTGAACGATTTTCAGTGGTCTTGTTTTCCGACCAATCTACCTGCCGGCGGTTTTTTTTGACAAAGCGATATACATTTTCCGGTGGACTGGATTTCAGCTCCGAACTGAACAGATCTGCGGTTTCCGCTTCGACTGCAGTTCCGGCACCAGCGGTGGTTACGGTGCCACTTTCGATGCACCACGGAAAACCTGCGCGCATACTTGTCCGTCTTGGCGAATATGTGAAAAAAGGGCAGCCAATCGCCGATGCCGACGGGCGCGGATCGTGCAATGTGCATTCTTCGGTATCCGGCAGGGTCAGCGCAATCGATTCGCTTCCTCACCACAGCGGCCGCCTCGAACAATCAATACGAATAGAAAACAACGGACTCGATTCTTCGTGGGACGGTGCCCGACTTTCCTCTGACTGGCGTGAATGCGCCCCCGACGAGGTCGCCGCCTTCGCCCGCGATGCAGGAATTCTTGCCGATGACCGTTGCGGAGTTCCTTTGGGATTTTTCCTCGATGCGTTTGTTTCGCACAAGGCCGAGAATCTTTTCATCAACCTGTGCGAAAGTGATCCGGCGGAATCCGCCCGCAGAAGTCTTGCCGTGGCTCGTACTGCCGATATGGTCGCAGGTGCGGCGATCATCCGCAAGGCAACAGGCGCGCCGTCGTGTATTTTCTGCATCAGTGAGAGCGACAGAGATTTATCCGCATCTGTCAATCAGATTCTCGAATCCAACACCGATATGTACACCGGATTTTCTGTCGCAACAATGAAGAACCGTTTTCCTCAAGACATCGACGTGCTGATCGCACGGGCCATGCTGAAGCGCGAGATCCGCAGTTGCTCACTTGCCGAAAACGGCATCGCAGTGGTCGGCTCCGAGGCCTGTGTCAATCTTTTCGACGCGGTCATGAAGGGTCAGGCATTTTGCGAAAGACTTGTTTCTGTTTCGGGCGCCGGTATTGTCAATCCGGGAGTTTACAGCGTGCGGATCGGAACATCTGTGGCATATCTGCTTTCGGTCTGCGGATTCCGTCCATCCGACGATACTGTCAAGGTTGCAGTTGGCGGATTGATGCGCGGAACCGCGTTGTCGGAGCTTGATGTTCCTGTCACCCGCGAAACAACGTCGATCATTGTTCTCGATAAATCCTTTCCGGCCGAACAGGAGGAATGGTGCATCCGCTGCGGAGCCTGTTCCGATGTCTGCCCGATGCGACTCACTCCCGAACGTATCGCGGCGTCGGTGCGGCGGCGCGATTTCAGTTCGGCGGCCGAGTTTCATCCCGATTACTGCATAATGTGCGGAGCATGTGCCTACGTTTGTCCGTCGCGGGTAAATCTGCTGAACTACATCGGCTTTGCCGCGCACACAACTGCGTCGGTTAAAAAGGTGGATTATGTCCGATAACAGCGCAAACATTTCAGTTGAACTGAAAAATCTTCTGCGGGTTT
>CAIOZP010000616.1 GCA_903862805.1 uncultured Fibrobacterota bacterium | reverse complement strand
CCGCTTTTTCCGCCTCGGCACACGATGTAATTCCGCAGTCAACGGTGATAAGAACCTTCGCACCGGTTGCAGCGATTTCTTCGACTGTTGATGAAGAAAGTCCGTATCCGTCGAGCAAGCGATCCGGCAAAACATAAGTGACATCGGCACCGAGTCTGCGAAGAACCGAGACGAGCAGAACCGTTGATGTCACGCCATCAACATCGTAGTCGCCATGAACAACGATCTTTTCGCACTTGTCAATTGCATCGCAAATGCGCTTGGTCGCAGTTCCCATTCCGTCAAGCAGAAACGGGTCGTGAAATTGCGAAAGTTCGGGCCGGAAATATTTCTTGCAGTCTTCAAACGACGAAAGCCCGCGCGCCGCAAGGATCGCAGCAAGCACACGCGAAACCTTGACATCACGCGAAATCACTTCGGCGGCATCAGCGTTGTAGTTGCGCAGATGAATGCGCTCTCTTGGTGCGATGTAGCGGCTCATCCGACATCGCTCCCGGCGGATACATCGGAGTCGGGCATAACGATTGACAAACGCGAACCGTCTTTTGCAGCGAGCACCATTCCTTCGGAAAGATTGCCCATGAGCTTAGCCGGTTTGAGATTTGCCACAAAGACGATTCTCTTTCCTACAAGAGCTTCAGGTTCGTAGAACTTGCCGATGCCAGCGATAATCTGTCGCACTCTTGAGCCATCGTTAACTGCAAGCTTCAAAAGTTTATCGGACTTTTCGACGCGCTCGGCTTTCTCGACAAGGCCAACGGCCAGCTTTACTTTTGCGAAATCGTCAATCGTTATTATGCCTTCATCAGAAACTTTTTCTGGTGACGGCGTATCGGCAATTTTCTTCTGCGCAACAGGCGCAGGCGGCGTTACAGAGGCTTCCGGTGGAGCGACGATCAGACCGGCAAGATTCTCTGGCATGATCTGCTGAACCACGACGCCAGTTGACATAATGCGATGGTTGCGAAGTGAAAATTTGTGGTCAGCCCAGACAAACGTCGCGCCGAGCTGAGCCTCGATCTGCGAAACAATTTGTGGCACGAATGGTTTGAGAACCACGGCAAGTGCACGCACAACATTGGCGCAGGTCGCAAGAACTTTTGCGGCTGCGGCCTTGTCGGTCTTCACCAGTTCCCAGGGTTTGTTCGCCTGGAAATAACGGTTGCCCTCGTTGCCCAAAGCTATCACCCTGTCGATAGCATCACGATAGCAGACCTCGTTCATAAGAACGCGAATCTCGTCAATCGTCTTATCAAAAAGAGCCGAGATTTCTGCGTCACATTCGACATCAGGAATCACGCCATCAAAATTATTCTTGATGAAAATGAAGGTACGGTTGTGCAGGTTTCCAAAGTTATTCGCAAGCGTCGAATTGACGCGACTGCAGAACTCGTCAGGCGCGAAATCGAAATCGCCGGTGTTGCTCGAAAGCTTGCTGCCGTAATAGAACCGCAAATACTCACACGCCTGCGGATGCTTCACTCGTTCGTAAAATTCTTTCGCCTGAATGAAGGTGCCGCGGGTCTTGCTCATCTTCTCGCCGCCTACCGTTAGGAAGCCGTGAACGAAAATTGTTGACGGTAGTTTTACATTCGCCGACTTGAGCATCACCGGCCAGAACAGCGTATGGAAATACACAATGTCTTTGCCGATGAAGTGAACCACTTCGGCATCGGCGTCTTTGCCCCAAAGGGTTTCGACGTCTTTGCCATTGTCGAGGCACCAGCGTTCGGTTGAAGAAATGTAACCGATCGGCGCATCGAGCCAGACATAGAAATATTTGTTTTCGGTGCTGGGAATTTTGAATCCAAAATATGGCGCATCACGGGAAATGCACCACTCGTTAAGACCGCCGTCAACCCAGTTCATCACGAAGTTTTTCATCTCGTCCTGAAGCACTCCGCTGGCGAGATATTCGCGAAGAAAATCCTGCTCCTCGGCGAGCTTCACAAAGAAGTGACTCGACTTTTTCATGACCGGTGCTGCGCCACAAATCTGACACGAAGGG
>CAIOZP010000615.1 GCA_903862805.1 uncultured Fibrobacterota bacterium | reverse complement strand
GACTCGAACCCCAGACCCGCTGATTAAGAGTCAGCTGCTCTACCAACTGAGCTACTAGCGCGTTATTTCAATTGCGGCTAAATATAATCGAATGCCGTAAAAGCGGTCAAGAAAATTCCTGCATCCGATCAATATTTTGACAGAATATCATTAAGCTCAGCTTTGATCTTTGAAACAACCGTTCCTACTGATTTTGCGGCTTCGTCAAGATCAAGTCCGCCGTTACCTCCCACAGAAATGTAGAATTTTATTTTCGGCTCGGTACCTGAAGGTCTGGCGGTTACCATGCTTCCACTTTCGAGTTTCCATTGCAACACGTTTGAAGGCGGAAGGCCGGTTTTGCGGATCTCGAGACCACTGCTGTTCGACACGATGCCGAGGTTGTAGTCACGAACCTCGACAACACTCTGACCGGCAAACTGCTTGGGTGGATTTTTGCGCAGATCGTCCATCAGACGTTTCATTACTTCGGCGCCGGATTGACCTTTGAAGCCCTTGCTGATCTGGCATTCTTCAAAATAACCATAGGTCTGCCAAATCTGTCTTAGGCGATCGAGAAGCGACTTGCCGGTTGACCGATGATACAGCGCCATCTCGGCAGTCATAACCGCGGCACTCACCGCGTCTTTATCACGGACTTCGGTTCCGATAAGATAACCGTAACTTTCCTCGCCGCCGAACACATACGAATGCGATGAGTTCGCCTGGAATTCCTTGATCTTTTCGGCGATATATTTGAAGCCGGTCAGCACATCGAAAATCTCGACTCCGTTTGCGGATGCAATTCGTGATTGAAGCTCTGTTGTCACAATTGTCTTCACCATCGCCGGATTTTTCGGCATCGCATTCTTTTCCTTCAAACCGGAAAGAATGTAATCGGCCAAAAGCGAGCCGAGCTGATTGCCAGTGACGAGAACGAACTTGCCGCTTGCATCTGGTACTGCGATTCCGAGACGATCGGCATCTGGGTCGGTGGCCATTACGAGGTCGGCCTTTTCTAATTCGGCTTGCTCGATCGCCATCTTGAGGGCCGATGCTTCCTCCGGATTTGGCGATGCAATGGTCGGGAAATTTCCATCGGGCTCGCGCTGTGCCGAAACAAACGAGACATTGATCCCAAGTTCCGACAATGCGCGGGACACCGGCATCGCACCGGTTCCATGAAGAGGCGTAAACACAACCTTCAGCTCACTGCCGCGCGATTTGACGAGTTCCGGACGAACAGACTGTGCCTTGACCATTGCGACATACGGATCGTCTATCTCCTTATCGATGAAAACGATCTTGCCGCTGGCGATGGCTTCCTCTTTGTCAAGCGACCGTATTTCCTTCACGGCCATGACCATATCAACAATTGCTTTGTCGTGTGGAGGAACAACCTGACCGCCGTCATTCCAATAAACCTTGTAGCCATTGTATTCGGGTGGATTATGCGAGGCGGTCACTACAATTCCGGTTGTTGCTCCGAGTTTGCGTACGGCAAAGGAAAGCTCCGGCGTTGGGCGGAGACTCGTGAACAGATAGGTTTTTATTCCGGCACCAGCCAAAACCTTTGCGGCTTCAAGGGCGAAGAGATCCGAAAAGCGGCGCGAATCGTATGCAATCACGGCGCTTGGTGATGCGACTCCGGCGTGTTTCGCAACGTAGTCGGCGAGACCCTGCGTGGCGCGGGCGACGGTGAACGCATTCATCCGATTGTAGCCGCCACCGATCACTCCGCGAAGTCCGCCTGTCCCGAACTCGAGGTCGCGGTAGAAGCGATCTGTGAGTTCATCGTTGTTTCCATCGGCAATAAGTTTTTCAACTTCGGCTCTGAAAAAATCGTTCTTCTCCGAAGCGATATATGCTTTGGCCTTGGAAAGAATCTCTTTGCTGATCATACTGAAATATCTCCCGAAATCTTGTTTCTATCAGATGGAAAAAACGTCGCCGACGGATTCCTTGAAATCCTCAACAAACTCTGCCTCAGAAAACCGTAATGGCTTTTCGACGTAACCCTTGGCACCGGCACTCATGCACTCGAGCATTGCATCACCACGAACTGCCGAGATCATTAGAATGTTTGCATCGGAAAATTCGGCAAGGATCGTCTTTAGCGCGTCGAGTCCGTCGCGATTGGGCATGGTTATATCGAGCGTTATTAGATCGGGGCGATATTTGCGGTACAGCTCGATGGCATCATTCCCGTCATTACCGGTAGCAACTACCTCGAACGACATCTGCTGCTCGAAAAACTG
>CAIOZP010000614.1 GCA_903862805.1 uncultured Fibrobacterota bacterium | reverse complement strand
CTATCGACGAAAACACCTTCGCAGTTTTCTACGAAATTCTTTCCAATCCACAGCTGAGTGTTCCCGATGTTAACCGGATCGGCGAAATTGCCCACGCCGCAACCGTACCGGTAATTGCCGACACGACCATGACACCGCCAGGAAGGTTCTGCTCGCACGATTACCAGATTGATGTCGAGATTTTCTCTTCAACCAAGTGGTTCTCTGGAGGAGGTGTATGTATTGGCGGAGTTGTTGCCGAACACGGGCGCTTCGACTGGAAGAAAAACCGCAACCTTAAAGCCGACGCCGAAAGAAACGGCCCCGCCGCATTCATGGCAGTGCTCAGGCGGCATGTTCACAGAAACATTGGCGCGGCCTCTTCGGCACATAACGCGTGGATGATGAACCTTGGAACCGAAACTCTCGATCTGCGTCTTGCCGCAACATCTGCCAATGCTCTCGAACTTGCAAAAATTATCTCGAAGGAATATCCGAAGTTCGGTCTGCGCTATCCGGGGCTTGAATCCGACAAGGCCTTCCAAGCCGCATCGTCGTTGTTCGGGAATATCTTCGGGCCGGTTATGACAATTGATGTTGGAACCCAGACGAAAGCCTTCGCGTTCCTCGATGCACTGAAACTTGTCAAGCGCGCTACGAACCTTTGTGACAACCGCACGCTTGCAATTCATCCGGTTTCGACGATGTTCTGCGACTTTACAAAAGAGGAACTGGTATCAATGGAAATCCCCGACGGTCAGATCCGAATTTCTGTCGGATTGGAAAACGTATGGGAAATCGCCGAAGACATCAGGCAAGCACTGACGAGCTGCGAGGCATAAAAGACCGTGGCATGATTTCTGGCAGAAGAATCTTTTTTTGTTCTTTATGACGGAATGGTTTGATCTGGTAATCCATGGTTTAACGCAGTAATTGCCCATTACCTTACAGTAAAACAATAGCAGTTTACGTTTGCGGGGATGGAACTATTTCGCGGATGTTTCTTTGCATTCAGCGAGCCTCTGTTTTGCTTTTTCTGCAAATTTGGGGAAGTAGAGAGCCATTTTATAATCGGCGATTGCATCTTCAACTTTGCCTTCCGATTTTAAAATGTCGCCACGGTAGATGCGGACCTGTCCATCGTTGGGATTCAGTTTAATCGCTGCGTCAAAATCATTCAAAGCAAAATCCAAATGATTTGTAAGATCGTACATATGTCCTCTTCCCGAATATGCCCGCTCAAGTGCGCCGCTATATTCGCTTGGTGAAAGCGTTGCGATTGCCTTTGTGTAGCTCGCGATTGCACTGTCGTACATGCCTGCTTCGGCGTATGATAGAGCCTTGTTCTGCATGGCAAGAGAATGTTTGGGTTCGAGAATTAGTGTGCTGTCGTAATCGGATACGGCGTTGATGTAGTCGTGCAGTTTGTATTCGGCAATTCCGCGGCCGAAATAAGCGTTGGCTAAATGAATTGTCGGGTTATAGATGTATGAAGAGGTGTCGAGCGAAATAGACTTGGTATAGTCGGCGATTGCCTCGTGATATTTCCCCAAAGATCGGTATGTGTCGCCACGTTTGTTGTAGCCTTCGGCCCAAGTCGGATTTCTGTTTACTGCGAGAGTGTAGTCGGCCAATGCCGCGTTGTGGTCGCCGTGAATGTCTCTAATCACTCCACGGTTTGTCATCGCGTCAACGCATGAACTGTCGAGCGAAATGGCGTTCGTGTATTCGGCAATGGCGCTGTCATATTGAAGTTTGATATAGCGTTCAGGATCGGCAATGTTGTGGTTATTGGCGTAATGAACGTTTGCAGCAAGCGTCGAGATGTAATAGCAAACGGTTCCGAGTCCGTTATGCGCCGAAACACATCGCGGATTTATCGTAATCGCCGAGCGATAAATCCTTGCCGCCGAATCGAGCAGCCCGGTGATAAGAAACATGTCGCCAAGTCCGCTCAGTGCTGCGGTGTTATGCGGATCATGTTCCAGAGCCTTCTGAAAGGCGGCAAATGCCTCCCCGTGTTTATTCTGTTTCTTGAAAGCATTCCCCTGACTGACAAGAATGCTGTCGTCGGTGGTCTGATTTTCCTGAGATTGATTTTTGATAAGTGATGATGGCTCGGTTGTATTTGTGTTACTTATGGCGACAGAATTTTCTCGGCTTGATTTTTTTGTATCTGAGAGCATTTTAGAAAGAGTGTCGGAGATTTTTGTGTGTTTATCAATCATCAATGGCTTTTTCGCGATCAGACCAAAATTGCCGGAAGATCTTTTGACGAAATCATTTGACAGTGAAATATCCCCGAGCGGTAAGGCTATATCTTCAGGTTCACTTTGGATCTTTTGTGACGAGGCAATAAGGTTTGTGATATTATGTTTTTTGATTGACCGCGAAATGACATTGAATGGGGGTGTGCTGTTCAGCCAGATACCGCACGCCACACCCATCAGAATCGCTACAAATCCGATCCGTCGTAAAAGAGGATTCTCTTCGGCGTTAAAAATATCGTTACGAGTTTCAAGGGCGTGCGAGAGTTCCGTGTCGCCGACAATTCTGCCCGGCGACTCTTCATCATATTCATCCCAAGACGCTCTGTATTGCACTGCAATTCCTCTTTTAGGAGATCAAATTACATCTATGAATACGTTGTGGAGAACGAGGGAAATTGATCTGCAGAAGTTTCAGACGGATGAATTCATACGCAAAGCTGAAACCAATCCTCCAACAAAGACAACAGAAGCCAATTCGGTTCGGAGTCTGTGGGATGACAACCAGACCGGTTTTGATCCTGCATTTTCCAGAGCAGAGATTTCTTCTTCCGAAAATCCGCCCGGTGGGCCGATGAATATTCCTGCTTTATCAACGGACGCGGATTTGCAACTGTCAATCTCGAAAATAGGCTTTCCGGAAATGTCTGCATGAAGAATTAATCCGTCAGCAGACGCCAATACCTCAGAGAAACTT
>CAIOZP010000613.1 GCA_903862805.1 uncultured Fibrobacterota bacterium | reverse complement strand
GCTTGCTCTTCCTTCAAATGGCACGGAGTTATCATTCACCCACGAGCGTCCAGATTTTGTATTATTCCTGCAGGACATGAAGCTTGGCACATTCCTTTATCCTGATACATCATTCAGCATTCATCGTCAAAGGCAAAAGCAAATGGCAGTTTACAAAACACAGCCATCAAAAGTAAATTCACTGAATGATACGGGGGCCGGTTGTTCTCTGGTAAGTGCAAAAATTTCACACGACAACCTTTTCCCTACTGCCGAATTCAAAAACAATCCTCTTTCCGTTGTCATGGTTGCGTATTCAGCTATTTATTCAATCTGGGATGTAAAAAGAAAATGTCCGTCAATTGTTGGAAGAGCAACGGTAACCGCAGATGCAAGAGGTTATTCTTATGTGCAAGTGGTTTCCATGGATCAATGGAACGACATCGACTCATCATTTGTCAAAAGCATCATCGACAGTACTCCTTTTGCGAAATATTGATCCCGACACATGTTTTTGTGAAGAGGTCCGATTGCAATGAAATGGTTGGACTTTAATCCTTCCACCACCCTCTTGTAATATTCACACCTGCCGAAAATTCATTATATGCCCCGTGGCTGAAAACACGGTAATTGTTGTAAGGCTTTGTCGATCCCTTGCAAAATAACCGCATCCATAATCTTTTGGTGAATTCGTGCGACAATGAAAGCTCTGCCGAAACAGGTGCTACCCACCTGACAGCGTACGATCCGCTTGACACTCCGACATCGTTGTATGGTTCCGCGAATGGCAGAAATTCTTGAGACCAGACAGGTATTCCGAGCTTGATTCCCAGTTTGCCTAACAGGCCTGTAGATTTAGAAAACTGAACAAGAATTCCTGTGGCTGCATACTTCTGCGGTGTGAAAAATGGAGTACATCCCAGATCAATGGTATCGAGAACACCGTTGACTGCAATTGTGTGATAATGATGGATGTTTACCCGTGAGTCGGAATATGATCCATAAACACCGGCGGTAAGATCTTTGCCGAACAGATCAAAGCAGATATATCCAGCACCTGTCTGGACAAGGTCTGATGGAATATTTTTAGCATATGCTGGATCATCAAAAACCGCTGCAAGCCGACTGCTGTCAATCGGATCGTAGTGCATCATATCGTATGAAAAAGAAATATGAAGCGCAGATGCATCTATCCCCAATCCCCCATGGACTCCGCGATTAGTAAGGTGCACCCGCTGAAGCAGAACTCCGCCGCTGTCATTGCTCAGCTCGCATGATGCCAAAAATCTCAGGGTTGTTGCAGGGGAAAACTTCACAGGAACAGTCAGCTCCGCATTCCCGCTTGCGGCAGGGTTTTCTTTGAATACGTAACAGCTGTGTCCCGAAAGAACAAGCATCATCCACGATGGCACCAATGAGAGCGTTGCAAAGCCTCCGGCACTTCCCGATCCGAAACGGCTCATGCCTTTCTCATGTTCGGAACTTCCGTCAAGCCGGTCGATCAAACCCACTTTCACATTTACCGGCGCTGTTCCGAGAAATTCTATCGATGTCACATATTGCCCCTGATACAAGCCAGCGTTATCATCGCCACAGGATAAATCGTGCTTCATGATTTCTCCGACAACGCCGCACACCGAAAGTTTTGCGAATGTCATAGTGATAATACAGATCAGTACATTTTTTCCCATTAGTTATTCCTCTCCGACGATTCTGAACCCGGAGCCGGTAAAAACTTGTGTTGACAAACGCGAACCCGCGGATGTGTCGGTTGAAAACCCGAGATCGATGTGATACCCGCCAGGAACCCTTGCAGCAGGGTTGTCAAAAAGTACCACGGCCCTGAACATATTGTCTTCACTGCCAAGAGCCCGGAACATATCGGCATACCAAAGCGGTCTGTCGCCGCCAACCGGAACACAACCGACCTCTGAAATCATAAGTGGCTTTCCTGTCCTGCCGAGAAATGATTTGTATGGCGAAACTATTTCACTGAAGCTCAGCCATTGTTTCTGCCCGTAAATAGTCCCGAAATTGAAAATGTCGAGACCGATCCAGTCCACATATTCCGTGCCGGGATAATATGCGGTGTCACAGATTCCACGCGGCGACCAGACAAATGCAGCGTTGACGGTTCCGGTTTCTCTGAAAATTTCCACGACATGTCTCCATGCCTTTTTGTACATCTCCGGGCTGTTCTTGTAACATGAACCCCACAGATATTCGGGGTTTGAGGGTTCGTGAAAAGGCCTGATGAAAAACGGCTTGCCGTACTCAACTGCGTCAAGCGCAAACCGACGGATATAATAGTCAAATTCGCCGGATGCGATCTTGGCCGTTGACGAATCGGAAACATTCCCGAGATATTTGTGGAAGGCGGAGATCCACGGTTCCCATGTGATCATAGGAATCAGATTGTTATCCGAGAGCTTTCGCATGACATCGCTTTTGAACTCATTGCCGTTGGCATCTCCCCATGCCTGATAGAATGACACAATCGAAACATCTGCAGACGTGCCATCTTCAAAATGTCGAAGACCGGAAAATGAAAACGGCAGTTCGGGTCTGTACAAACCGAGCATGCGGCGGTTGTCACCGATCAGCGCATCCTTTGATTTAACAAGCGGGCAGAGCACATGCCTGAAATAAAGATCGTTTGCAAACAAACAAAATGGAGATACTCCAAAATGATAAATAAAAACAACACTCACGGCATAAGCAAGTAGCCCCGGAGCTGAACGGAATTTCATGTCATAGCCCTTTCTGTCTGCGGATGCCGAGTACAAACATCGGTAGAAGAGCAAGTGCATTCATCGCGGCAAAGAGCATCATCAAAATGGAGCCGTCATCTATACGCTGATATGTGGCAAGCGCAAATGCAATCGCGGCAAATGAGAGTGCTATTGCAATTCCATGCGGGATAACAATTCCAACAGACCTGCCACTGGCCGAAGACTTGGGAGTCGGCAGCCATGCAAGCTTTTTCCCAGCGATTGCGTAAATCATTCCTTGCAAATAAATATGCCATGTCCCTTTTTCGAGCAACATTGACCGCCACGGAAAGCGACGCTCTTTTCCACAGGTGTACCAGCGCTGGATGTACATGTTGATTGCAAATCCCGAAATCAGGTAAGGCGCCAGATGGACAAGAAAGTCAGCAAGTTTCATCTCTACTGCAAACACTTTGAAAAACAGGAATATTACAGGCAGAAGGATATTGATGAGTGTCACAAATCCGAGCAGGTAATGTGTACCGGCGTAGAAATAGTAAATCCGGCCGCTGGCCGTAAGCTTCCTGAACGATGCAAAATATTCCTCGAAAAGCAGGCGGAACATTCCGTAAGACCATTTGAGTTGCTGACTGAAAAATGAGCTGAGCTTTTCCGGCACGAGCCCGTATGATCCGCGATACGGCAAATAGATGCTGCGCCAACCGGCGGTATGGACACGAAGCGAAGTCTGCGCATCCTCTGCAAGACCGACCGCGTGTCCTCCGATTGAGTCAAGTGCCCTCCGGCGGAACGTGCAATTCGCGCCAATGGCAAACGGGATGTTCATTCCATTGAGAGCCATCATGAGCGGCCCGTAAAAACCGTAGGTTTCCTCTGCAGCAGCCATTGCGACAAAACTGTTGTTCTGGTTGTAATACGCCTGAACAACCTGAACAAATCCTACGTCTTCCTGCCCGAAATAGGGGAGCACACGTTCAAAGAAATCCGCTTCAGGAAGGTGGTCTGGATCTATGACCAGAACGATTTCCCCTCTTGCGAAATTCGTAAGACAATGGTTGACCTTTCCTGCCTTCGCTCCGCCGACACCGACACAGTTCACATGAATTGTTCCGGTTTTTTCGCAGAGAGTTTTCAGACGGGAATCGTTTCCACCATCGAGGAGATATGTCGTATGCGGCCCGCGGATCGCGGCGATTTTGGCCAACGTTTCCGCAAACATTTCATAGGGCTCGCCCGGCATTGCGGTAGTCAGTACATCAACGCTCCACCTGCCGATCGGCTTCTTGTTTTGAGACAGGTGCGGAAGAGAAATAAAGAAATAAAACACCCATGAAATTGCATTGCGGAACATTCCCCAACAGACGGCAAAACTGAGAACCACAAAAAGAATCATTCTGCGCGGATGATATGTAAAAAACCAGAAATCACAGAAATACAACAGCGACTCAAGCCCTATTGTAACAAGCACTACAAGCAGAATCAGATCACGACGGCGTGCATAAATTTCATGAACACCGGTGTGAAATTCCTTCATTCTGCCCATGAGAGTTTCTCGATGTAATAAAGCGCATCCTTGTTGGCCGGATCTATTTGAAGAATGCTGCTGTAAATTTTTTTCGCAGCTTTATAATCGCCTTTCCATGAACAGATCTGTGCCTTGAGAAGAAGTGCGGAAATATCTTTCGGATCAGTACCGAGTGCGGCAGCAATATCTTTGCCGGCCCTGTCAAAATCCTTCTCCCAAGAGTAAACCTGTGCCCGTGAAACCAGACAGCGCTGCTGCAGGCTTTGCGGATATTTATGATTTCCGATAACTGCCGAATAGCTTTTCTCTGCTTCGCGGAAATCCTTGTTCCAGGCCAGTGTTTTCGCACGCTCTTCAGTGACATCTCCGGCATCAGGCGAGATCGAAAGTATTGCATCATAAACCTTCACAGCATCACGAAACTGTTTTTCCTGAGTCAATTTTTCAGCAAGTACCTTCAGGTACGCTATTCCATTTTTGTTCTTGACCATTTCAAGAATAGCATCTGCATCTTTTGTATCACCGAGCCAGATAAGTGTTTCACTGAGAGTGATAAGCGTATTGTCATCCTTTTCGCCAAGAAGAAATGCTTCTCGCAGATAAATCGCAGCGGAATCAGCAATTTTTAACCGGTGGAAAGAAATGCCCCTCAATTTGTAGAAAAGTGAGTCACGTTGGCAATCGTTGAGATATTTGATTGCATCACGGTACTGCGCGCTGTCGAATGCTTTTTGCGCCATCCTGAATGACTGTGCCGAATCATTGCCTGCAAATACAGGCGCTATCACAGCAGCCGCAGCTACAAAAACAAATCTGCCTGTCTTTTTCATTGTTCAATTCCTTTTTTGTAGTGTTCCACCACGCCCTTGATCCCATCAGAAAATTTCACAGATGGAAACCAGCCGAAACGTGCCTTCGCAAGAAAAGGATCCACCGAGTATTTCCAGAGTTCATTTGGGCGATATGGTATAGCACCGAATACCGGCATAGCCTCTGTTCCGCATGCCTCGCGGATAAGCAATGCCGCTTTTGCAAGTGTTTCCGGATTTCCAGTACCGGCATTGAACACGCCACGAACTTCAGCACAACTCAGAAAAATCTCGAACAGATCAAGCAGATCCTCAACGTGGATGAAGTCCCGTTCCTGCTCGCCCGATGTCATAGGAAAAGATTTCCCATCAGCAAGACTTTTCACTGCCGCAGGAATGAACATGTCACCACCCTGCCCCGGCCCGTACAAAACAGCAATGCGTGCTATCGCATAGTCGAATCCATAAATCTTTGACGATTCCATGATGATTTCTTCGGCAAGGTGCTTTGAAACGGCATAGCTGTTGGAAGGATTTTTCTGCATCGTTTCAGCAAAGGGTGTCCCGTTGTCGCCATAAACCATCGCAGTTGACGGAAAAATTATTCGCGCGCCGTGAGCCGCAGCGATCTCAGTAATATTTGCCGTACCGTCAACATTTACTGCCATCAGCCTCTGCACATCCTCTTTGCCCTCGTTCTTCGCGATTAACGCGGCACAATGAATTACAGATGTGAAATGGAATTCATTTTTCAAACGGGAAATAAACTCAAGATCGTTGATACTTCCATTCAAGTACAGGCAGCCATCGGGAGCATTCACGCGGATAATTTCCTCCTGCAAATCAACTGCCACGATCTGCTCCGGCCGCTTCAAAATCCGTCCGAGAATTGACGAACCGAGAAATCCGTTCGCACCTGTCAGGAGGATCATAACGCCCAAACCTTTCCTGCGCTGTGTGCATCGGCAAGAAAGGTTTCAATATCTGCCTCTGTATTTATCGCGCCGGTGGAATAAAAATCCCTGTACCAACTGAATGTCCTCTCAAACGCTTTAGCCGCATTCCAAACCGGTGTCCAGCCGAGCTCACGTTTGGCCCTCGCACTACTCAGCATAAGCAGTCCGGCTTCGTGAGGATTCTTGTCGCTGTTTTGAATCTCACATTTGACCTTACTCCACAGACTTTCTGCAATGTTCATGATCTGTGCAACGCTCAATGCATCATCCTCGCTCGGTCCAAAGTTGTATGCAGTGATACAGGAAAGGTTTTCTTCAAGTAGTTTCTGGCCCACAAGCAGATATCCGGAAAGACATTCCAGTACATGCTGCCATGGTCGCACTGAATGAGGACTTCTAATTGTGACCGTTTTTCCGGCACCTGCTGCACGGACAATATCGGGAATCAGCCTATCTTGAGCCCAGTCTCCACCACCGATCACGTTCCCTGCACGAACACTTGCAAGCAGGACATTGTGATCCTTTCCGTATTTATGAGAATTCCAGTAAGAATTGCGATAGCTGTCGATCAGGATTTCCGCACATGCTTTT
The DNA here is from genome assembly GCA_903862805.1 of uncultured Fibrobacterota bacterium. Taxonomy (GTDB): domain Bacteria; phylum Fibrobacterota; class Chitinivibrionia; order Chitinivibrionales; family CAIOZP01; genus CAIOZP01. The sequence goes on along the minus strand of CAIOZP010000613.1, from coordinate 1,375 downwards.
GAAGAACTGTACGGATCGTATCCTCCAAGCGCATCTGTTTCACGATATCCCCATACCCATTCGTTGTTGCGATAAACTTTGTCTGTTGTAACTGCAACTACGGCCTTTACCGATGGACTCGATCTTGCAGATTCAAGAACGTTCAAAGTGCCCAGCACATTAGTTGTGTAAGTTCCAATCGGATCGCTATATGATTTACGGACAAGCGGCTGAGCTGCCATGTGAAATACAATTTCGGGTGAAAATCTCTGCATCGCATCCTTGACATGGTAAAAATCACAAATGTCGCCGATTACAGATTCATCCTGAATATTCATCAATCCGAAATGATTTGGCTCTGTATCGATAGGCTTGGAATACCCCACCACCTCGGCGCCAAGCATCCGCAACCACTTGACCATCCAGGAACCTTTAAAACCTGTGTGCCCTGTCACAAAAACGCGTCGTCCGCGATAGATATCGTTATAGTGCCGCATGTTTCACCTCCTCGGCCCAGACCTTCCACGGAGCTGTTCCAGTCTTCCACATTTTGTTGAGCGTCTCATAGTCTTTGTAGGTATCCATGCATTGCCAGAAACCTCCGTGGCGAAACAGAGAAATCTTTCCCTCTTTCGCAAGCGCCCTGAACGGCTCAGCTTCAAGTACAGTCGCGTCGCCATCAATGAAATCGAAAACATCGCTGTTGAACACGAAGAATCCACCATTTATAAACCCAGGTAGAACTGGCTTCTCGCGAAACGATGTAACAGTGTTGTCTTCACCAGCCTCTACTATTCCGAATGTTGTCGGCAGATGCACGCCGGTAAGGGTGGCTACAGAATTGCGGCTACGATGAAACTCGTGCAGTTCGTTCAGATTTACATCGGCAACACCGTCGCCATAGGTACAGAAAAAAACATCCTGATCAATGTATTTCATTATGCGGCGCAGACGACCGCCGGTCATTGTATCAGCGCCGGTAAGTGCAAAAGTGATCTCCCAGTTGTCGACATCGTGATCTCCGCCGTTACGGAAAACGCGCTCCTTGCCACCGAATCGTATTGTCGAATCATTGTTACGCAATGAGTAATTCGAGAAATAGTCAACTATTGTCTCACCTTTGTGACCAAGACTCATAATGAATCTCCTGATGCCATAGTGAGCGTACATCTTCATAATGTGCCAAACGATAGGCTTGTCGCCAACTTCAACAAGCGGCTTGGGGATGGCCTCGGACACAGCTCGTATTCGTGTTCCCTGTCCACCGCAAAGTATTACTGCCTGATACATCGATAAATCGCTCATTTATTCCTCCAGTTAGTTCAATCCCATCGTTTCAAAAAGAAATCTCTGCAGGCCCCGGTTGCTTTCAGACTTTCCTTTTTCATGTGCCGCT
>CAIOZP010000612.1 GCA_903862805.1 uncultured Fibrobacterota bacterium | reverse complement strand
GCGGCTATGCTCTCGTTTATGTCACACCTTCCGAACTTGCCACCGTGCAAAGCTCCGGACTTTCATACACCGTGACGATCCCCGACCTCAATGGGCATTACAGAAATTTCTGGACGACCAAGTCGCACCTGTCAAGTTCATATACGACTTACGACCAGATCATTGCGGCAATGGACAGTCTGGTGACAGCATTCCCCGCCATGTGTCAAAAAACAATCGTAGGACAATCGGTGCAAAACCGTGATCTTTGCTATCTCAAAATCACTTCCGGTATTTCGCAGAACGGCGGCAAGCCAAAGATCCTTTTCGACGCAGGCATTCATGGCGATGAAGTCGGCGGGCCCGAAAACCTGATGCAGTTTGCCCGTGACCTATGTGGAAAATATGCAACAGACACCGCTGTGAAGCGGTTGGTTGACACACGCGAAATCTACATCTACTGCATGGTCAATCCTGACGGCCGCGCAAACATGACCCGCGAAAACGGCAATACTGCCGATTGCAATCGCGACTATCCGTATCAGGGAGAAGTTTCGACAGAGCCGGAAGTAAAAGCCGTCCGCTCGCTTCTGCTCAAAAAGAATTTCGCGATTCATTATACCTATCACAGCGGAGAAGAGGCCGTGCTTTATCCCTGGTGCTATGAGTCTGCCGCTGCCGCCGAAAAGGCGACATGGGTTGGTTTGGCAAATGCATATAAGGCGGCCTCCGGATATTCTACTCTTATCATCAATCAGTCGTATGCCGATTATCCGACCACCGGCGAGACAATTGATTTCTCCTACGGCTGTGCGGGCAACGCTGCACTCACAATGGAAATATCCAACGACAAACAGACGACAGACATCGCCGGTTACTATAGCAAGAATGCTCCGGCCATGCAAAAAATGGTCGACTGCGCCGGATACGGCATTGAAGGAGTCGTCACCGATTCGCTTTCGGGCGCGCCGGTTCCAGCTGTCATAACAGTCAACTCGTGCTTTCCCATGTATGCCGACTCGGAAATGGGTGACTTCCATAAATATCTTCCGGCAGGAACCTACTCGTTGTCGGTCTGGGCAAATGGATATAAGGCAAAAACCCTTGCCGGTGTTGTTGTGCAGAATCTCAAAGCGACGAATATCCAGGTTCAGCTTGCGCCCGACAATTCCTCGCAAAGCTACTGGGGATACAAGGTCGTCGCCGCGTTTTCGACCACGAGCACACCCTCTGCTCTCGGACCAAACGACAGCCTGTACGGAGTAATTTCAAACCAGACAGACGGCATCGTCATAGACATGCAAAAGGAAATACTCGATTCAACAGGAAGCGACTTCCGAATCTATACGTCCGGCTCCGCATCCTTCACCTGCTCGGCTTCTTCCACAATCGACGGGCCATACACTTCGCTTGGGACATCGTCAGCGGCGACGGCAGAATTTGATCTCGCAAGTGCCAGTCTTTCGAGCGCAAGATATGTGAAGATCGCCGGAAGTTCTGTTTTACTCGATGCCGTAGAGGCGCTTCATCAGCAGACGACGCCAGTCACACGACCAAGCGTATCTGACATTTCATCGCGTCTGTTTTCGATCAAGATATCCGACAAAAGTCTGATAATCAAAACTGCGATAGCCAGTTCCGCTTCGGTTTCGATCTGCAATCTTAAAGGCGAAAAACTCTTCGTGTCGCCGCTTGCAAAATCATCCGGATTGATCCGCTGGGACGCTCCGTCGCGTGGTGTTTACATTGTGCGACTTTCGGCAGGTGCAACGGAGCTGATCCAAAAAGCTCTCGTCAGATAGTCCGAAATAAAATTATTTTTCCGTCTCTCTACACATGAAAATTACGATTCCAAAACACGCTTTCCATAATCTCGAAGGGTTCCATCTGGCCCAACGTATCTATAGACCGTGGGCCGTGTTATTCCAAGTTCTTTACAAAGTTCGCCTACAACTGTTTCGTTCTTACCCATAGATGCCTGAAGCAATCTTACTTGAGATTTTGTCAATGCGAACTTCCTCCCACCGTTCCGACCTCTCGCTCTTGCCGCAGCCAACCCAGCAATAGTCCTCTCTCGAATCAATTCTCTTTCAAATTCAGCGAGACTCGCAAAGATTCCAAAAACGAGTTTGCCAGATGGATTTGTGGTATCAATCGGCGCTCCGGTAAGTACCTTGAAGCCAATTCCACGATCCTGTAGTTCTTGGACTGTGTTGACCAAGTGTTTAAGGTTCCTGCCGAGTCTATCCAATTTCCAAACCACGAGGACATCGCCTTCTCGAAGACTTTTCAAACAGGCAGCAAGTTCTGGTCGGTCGTCGTTCTTGCCGGATGCTTTTTCCAGATAAATGTTTTTGGGATCGACACCAGCTTCGACGAGTGCATCTGTCTGTAGATCGAGAACCAGCGAACCAT
>CAIOZP010000611.1 GCA_903862805.1 uncultured Fibrobacterota bacterium | reverse complement strand
TGTCGTGAAGTGATATTCATACGGAAATTCGATGACCTCTTTATGACTTATCCTGCCTGATTCATGATGACTTTGGGCCTTACATCTCCATGATAAAAAGCTTCTACACTGGCACTATCAGGCGCACAAGAAAAAAGCCCCGATCTTTCGACCGAGGCTTGATTTTCAAAAATGAAATCACCGAATTACCTGTTACTTCGAGTAGAACTCGACCACAAGTCTTTCTTCGGCGATTGTCGGAACATCCGCACGAACTGGCAGACGGTTGATCTTGCCTTCCATCTTCGGCTTGTCGAGCAGGAGCCACTCTGGAACATCACGTCCGACATTGCCGGAGATTTGATCCTGAACAAGCTTCTTGCTTGAATCTTTGCCCTTGACAGAAACAACGTCGTTCTCGCGAACAAGTGCCGAAGCGATGTTCAGCCTTTTGCCATTGACACAAACATGTCCATGGTTCACGATCTGACGAGCCTGAGTCCGTGTGGCTGCCATACCGAGACGGTAAATAACATTGTCGAGACGACGCTCAAGAAGCTGCATCATATTATCGCCAGTGACACCCTTCATGCGCTTGGCTTCGGCGAAAACGATACGGAACTGCTTCTCAGAAAGACCGTAAGCAAAACGAAGTTTCTGCTTCTCAGAAAGTTGCTTGCCGAACTCCGACACACGCGGACGGTGCTTTTTTGCATCTCCGGGAGGTGTTGGACGACGTTCGAGAAGGCGGTCGTACTTGGGATTACCGAAAATATTGACGCCAAGTCGGCGAACAATCTTTCCTTTCGGTTCTAAGTTACGGGACATCTGCGATACTCCTTGATACCCGATTTTTATTACATACAAAGTTATCTTTTTCAAGAACGACCAAATATAATTGATGGGAAAATTCTGCGGTAGTGTTTTTGGGCCAAGCAGGGATAAATATTTCCACGGCGAGTCATCAAGGAGTCCATTTTTTTACCGAAAAAGTATTCTCACAGCGTAGTCGGTATTGTAGCATCCAAGTTCGTAAGTATTGAAAGGGCGATAAATGTCAGAAAATCATGCGGCTGTCGAATCGGCACTCAAAAAAATCCTCCGCACAATTCGTGACAAAGGTCATGAATGCGATTTCACGGCTATTGCACATGAGTTGAGAATTATCAGGGAATATCCCATGATTCCGGAAAGCATCGTCACTCAGCTGAACTCGGCGATAGAACAGATTTCCATTATTGAAATGAATAGCACCGCAGTCTATGCCGGTTTGAGAAATTTCTCTGATCGTTTACGACGTCTTCTCATGGAACTTGCCGGAACTATTCAGTCAGGCCGAACAACTATTGACGAAACATCATCGATCAGCGATGAATACGAACAAGCCATCGGTATTGCACCGAGAGTGGATTCCTTTGGAATTTTCAATGCAATGCCTTTCCCTATTTACATCTGCGATCGCAAGTTCAATCTACTTTTTACAAACGACCAGTTAAAACGGATCTTTAACAACATTGTCCCTGGAAGAAAATGTTTTACGACTATATTCGGGGAACCGCGACGTTGCCCGTGGTGCCGGTTGCAGGAGAACGAATCCACAGCCTGCGTTGGTGAATATGAGTGGAGCGACACACGCGCAAGAAGAGTCTGGCGGGCAAAAAGTTTCCCAGTACTGATAGGCGGTGAAACGCTTGTAGCAACGGTGTTTGTCGAAATGTCAACCGAACGAATGCTTTCGCGCAGGCTGGAAAAAGCTGAAAGAATGGAAGCCGTCGGGCAGCTTGCCGCCGGCATCTCGCATGATTTCAAAAACATCTTTGGAGCGATTCTCGGATTTTCCGATCTTATCGCATCTTCAAACATGAATAACGGCCAATCACGTGATCCGGTACTTGGTAAGCGGATTGAATCTGTGCGTGCCGCTGCCCGACGTGCCGACG
>CAIOZP010000610.1 GCA_903862805.1 uncultured Fibrobacterota bacterium | reverse complement strand
GTTCTTGGTTCGCCCCCTTCCTTTCTTAATTCCAATCTTCGCCAACAACGCAGTCATGCGCAAAACACTTGTTAAGGCGTACGGCTCGGCACTTCGTCGGAGACCCAGGTGATTATCGCATTTGTAAAGCGAGCGGTCTTGTCGCTTTCACCAGTTCTAATTTGAACAGTCGATCCGATTTTTACATCGGCAAGATTTGGCTGCGGCACAAAAAAATCGACTCGTACGGTGTCAAGCATCGCAAGCTCGGCAATTGGAGAGGCCGGCGAAACCATTTCGCCGGCAAGATGCCAGCGCTGAGTAACGGTTCCGCTCGCCGGAGAAATCACTATGCAACGTTTGATTTGATCAGCAAGTTCAGCGCGCTGTGCCGCAATGCCAGCACTCTGCGCACGTTGTGCATCGACTGCCGCACTTGCAGCTTTAATCATGTTATCCTGCGCCGAGGCCGCAGTCGAGACCTGATCGTAATTCGCCTTCGATGCACCGTTGGCATCGGCGAGCGCCTTCATGCGATCGGACTCGCGGCTCGTTCCGCCCGACTGAATTTTCAGCGTCTCTATGTCGAGGATCTTAGCCGCGATAGTCTTCTTCAGAAGCAGATCCGCAGCATCAAGCTCGGAACGTTTTAGCACGAGCGGCACCGAGTCGAGAACCGCAATGGTGTCGCCGATTTTTACATGATCACCTTCACGCAAGCGCATCGAAACGAGCTGGCCCTGTGTCGTTGCGGCGAGCTTGATCACATCAGCATCAACCACTCCAGATCCGATGAATCCATCGTTCTTTTTGCTCTTGCACGACAATGCCAGAAGGCAAAGTGCAGTTGCGGCCATTAAGCGGATTTTCATTTCCTTCTGCCTTTCGTTTTCGCCGGAGCCTTGTACGAGAGCCATGCGAGCACGGTCTCGACAATCACATCCCTGCGACGATCCATAAATTCTTTATCGAAGAGTTCTGTTAGTCCAATCGAGTTCATCATTATTCCAATTGGTGCGCGGCCGAGAAAAGTGGCGAAGCTCATTCCCATCACGTTCATGCACAGATGAACAGGATCAACCGAGCGGATGTTTCCGGCACGTGCCTCGTCGTTGACCTTCGCAATGAGCTTGCCGAATACCACGCCCATTCCAGGAATAATTTTTTCGGCCTCGTTGCCAAGCACCGGAAAACCATCGGCGACCTCGCGCACGAACAGCCTGAAGAAGTCTTGTCGTTCGTCAATCACACGCAGATAAACGCCAACAAAATGCGAAAGCATTTCATCGAGAGGCGCATCGTCAGGAAGCGAAAGCACTTCGCTATGAAGTGCGGCAATAAGCTCGTTGATCACTTCCGAAAGTGCTGCGATATAAAGCTGTTCTTTGGTTCCGAAATAATAGTTGATCAGCGCTTTGTTGACAGATGCGAGTTCGGAAATCGCTGCGGTGCGTGAACCGGCAAGACCCTTTGCTACAAATTCCGATCTAGCTGCCGAAAGGATTTTTCGGCGGGTGTCGGCATTTAGCGTTTGAACAGTTGGTTTAACCATGTGGTTAAAATATGGTTGAGCGGCACAGTGTCTGTCAATAAAGACAAAGAATTACGCCATCAATCCCTGAGCATCTCATTCCCGATGATTTTTCCTGCTGCCGCTTTCAAATCGGGATTTGCTTCGAGCTTTTCCCATTCTGTAAAGCCGGCATCAAGTGAACGTGCAAGGCACTCACAAGCATAAGCTTCGTCGAAAGATGCAACTGCTATTCGTGCGAGGCAGAACCATGCATAAGAGTTGTCAGGATCATCGCAGAGGCAGTTCTCGATTTTCGTACGCGCCGCGCTCATATTCCTTTGTCCAATCAGTGCATCCCATGCGAGCCGCTCGTCGTACGATGTCGGATCAGCAATTTGCGCGATGTGCGACAACGCGATTTCCCACGACCCGCCGATCACCGAATACTCCGACATCGCCGAAAGTACCGCGTCGGATTTGACGGCAAGTCCGGAAAGCTTGCGGTAAGCCAAACGTGCTGATACCTTGTCGTTTTTGCGCAGGGAAAGCCGCATTTTTTCAGCGTCGATTTCGATATGTTCCATGCCACGGTCGCCTGCCGCTTTGACAAGCGCTTCCGCCTTTTCATCAAGACCAAGCCTGATCAGAAGCCGGATCGAGGCAGCAAGTCCTGCAGGATCAAGTCGCGTGACGATCGCAAGCGTTGACTTGACAAAAGTGGAAATGTCGCCCATGTGCAATGAAAGATCACGCAGGGAAATCCATGCATTCGCATCACGCGGCGAAAGCTTTACTGCATTGCCAAGACTTTCCCGCGCAGCATCGAGTTGACCACGCTTTATCGCAACCGACGACAGATTGACATATATGCTCGCATCGGTACGATTGAGCTCAAGTGCCTTGCGATAAGATGATTCCGCTTTATCGAGGAAGTCCTGCTGTTCGCAAACATAGCCGAGGTTTTTAAGCGCCGACGCAAACTCCGGACGTATGCGTATGGCACGCTCGAAACTGCGTTCGGCCTCGTCGAAGCGTCGCATCTTCACAAGCATATTTCCAATGTTGTACCAACCGTCGGCGAAGTCTGGTCGCTCGGCAACGACCTGCTTGAACACAGCCAGAGCCTTGTCGGTTTCACCGGCGGCATCGTGACAGTTGCCGAGATTCAGCATTGCTCCACAGTTGTTTGGCTCCACTTCAAGAACATGCTTGAAGCATGCCGCCGCCTCTTCGCGATTTCCCGAGTCGAACAAAACTATGCCGAGATTGTTCCAGCCTTCGATGCGGTCCGGCTTGATCGCGACAATGCGCCGTAAGAGTTCAACGGCTCGCGCAGTGTCTTTCTTGGCATAGAAAAGATTGGCATAAGCAAGCTGAATGGAGTAGTCGGCCGGAGTCTTTTTGAGCATCGAATCGTAAATCTCAAGCGCCTGATTGTACCACGACAGATCGGTATAGAGCTGTGCAAGGTGAAGCGCGTTTGGCAGGTTGTCGGGATCGGTGGAATAGATTTCCTGAAGCCCGGCGAGGAGCTCGGAATGATTCTTTCCGGTGTCAATCTGCTTTTCCAATAATCCCCCGCGATCAGTCGCAACCTGAAATAAATCATGCCTCTGGTTTCATCAATCACATACCGATCAGCGCCCTGATCCTCTCGGAAGGCGATTCGGTGAAGGCCATTGCCGTGACCTCGAAACCGTGCGAAAGTATCGCAACATAAGGGAATCCATTGTCGTTCATGAATTTCTTCAGGGAGATTTTGGAGAAGCCGTTTTTATGCGCCATGAAATCACTTCCAGCTTTTTCGACCATACCGGCATGTCCGTAAAGCAGATCGCGGAACGAAATAGGCCCGATCGGCGATTCGTAGAGCACGGTGTCAAGGTCGCCCTCGTTCACGACAACATGCTGCACAGCTTTCATGACATCGGGTACACGTATGTGGGCAACACCGTCGGACTTGAGCACATGGCGGAATCCGGCGAGAACCTTCACCGCATCATGACGGTAATAATGTTCGAGATTATGCGAACAATAGACTGCATCGTACAGGCCTTTGTCAAGCGTGGTCAGCTCACGGGCATCACAACAAACATCGGGCGAAACTGACGGATCAATGTCGAGAAAAACCTGCTCCCATCCGGTGTAAAACTCGGGCAGATCAATGGCCTTACTGCCTCCGCCAACGTTGAGCACTCGCGGTATCGGTCCGCCTATCGGTATTGTTCCGGCCATTTACCCCTCATTTCCTCGACGAAGTGATGTGCCAGCACAGCACACGAAGTCGCCACGTTAAGTGAATTTTTGAACCCGTAAACCGGTATCTCGATGCAGCCATCGCATTTGTCAAGCACCTCGCGAGAAACGCCGAGAGCCTCATTCCCAAACACGATTCCCATTGCTTCGGGCACATCAAACCCGCGAAAGGAAACCGCGCCGCTTGCCGTCTCTGCGGCATACACAGGAATCCCCGACGAGTGCAAAAAATCCAGCGCACCGGTCGTTTCTTCAAAATACTTCCACGGAACAAATCCGGTAGTACTCATCGAGGTTTTTTCCAGCTTGATATGTGGCGGATGCGCCGTATATCCGCAACAGAACAGTCCGGCAGATCGTGTGGTATCGGCAAGTCTGAAAATAGCACCTACGTTAAAGGCACTTCGCAAATTGTCAAGCACGATGTAAAGCCCATGCTTGGGTAGAGCCTCGTAGTCTGCAACTGAAATATCAGCGTCAAGACTTCGGACGGCAATGTGTGTTTCCATTTCTCCGGTTTTCAAATTTTCTGCTTTCATCGGCGGCGAAGTAAAACAAATTATCCGAACAACAAAATAACTGAATACCGGCATGAAAAAAGTGTTAGAGATTCCGCTCAGTGTTCACTTGTGCCTAAAATCAGATTTTTTTCACAAAATGCAATTAATCTCCTTGAAATGCGCTGAAAGCAATTTTAGTATCGGATCATGACTACAGAAAAAGTACTTTCCGGTGCGGAATTCACCGATTCCGTGCAGCCTGTTTCCAAGGGCCGCGTTCTTGTTGTAGATGATGAATTGGTAATAAGAGACGCAACTGCGGCAATGCTCAGAGTGAGCGGTTACGAAGTGGTAAAAGCAGAAAACGG
>CAIOZP010000609.1 GCA_903862805.1 uncultured Fibrobacterota bacterium | reverse complement strand
AAGACATTCCCGCCGAAGCGTGCAAAGCCCGCCCAGTTGGTACCAAACGAAAAAGGCAACAGCAGCCCTGTCGCAACGCCCATGATGAACGCCGGTGCGAAAAGCTTCACAAGGAAAGAAGAAACCGCTTTGTATTCAGACTTCTTCGTCTTCATGTAAAGCGATTCAAAAATCAGAATGAACAGCGACAGCCCAAGCGTTGTCGTCGGAAAAATATAGTGAACACCAATGGCGAGTCCGGTCTGGATTCGCGCAAGCAACAGTGCCGTCATAGCGAACTCCTCTTCATGGAAATGCGTTTACAGATCCTGTATTGTATGAAAATAATTGGGGCAGACACCGCCAGTCGTGAGGGAAAGTTTATGTTGCGGGGAAACCGCCATTTGCATTATCGCAATCGAAAGAAATCGACGGAACTATTGCCTTTTTGTCAATCAAATACGATTTGCTTCAAGGGATTTTTGCCAATTGCTATTTTCCGGAAGTTCATAGCGCCGCTTTACAAAAGGATAAACCGTGACCCACCTGAATCTGGTCTCATTTGTCGGCATATTTGTTCTGACCGCAATCGCATGGACCTTCTCGACAAACCGCAAAGTGATGAACTGGCGGGCCATGCGCTTTTGGGGTGTTGAAGTGAGTGCGCTTGTCGCTGCCACACCCGCATGTTTCATGGTGGCTTCTGTGTCTGGAGTCTTCGCGACAAACGGTGGAGCTTTTTTGTTCGGGAAATAATCGCATGGCACCAGTCATTACGGTGCCGACGGCACAACCACCAATCGCTCAGAGGACATCTGGTGAAACCTTTATTTTGCACGATGATATTTGCGGTCGCGGTTTGCGCCAAAAGTCCCGACAGCTTCGACCGGAAGATGATCGACAGTGTCATTCCATATTTCACATCGGCATCCGAAACCACGTTGACGACATGCGACAGCGTGAAGCTTGCCTGTGTTTTCAAAAAGGGCACGGCAGATTGCGGATCAATTGTCATCGTCCCCGGCAAATCGGAGTCGTGGTTGAAGTATCGGGAGCTTGCTTTCGACCTACGCTCAAGCGGCTTTTCGGTCTTCATGATGGATCTGCGCGGCATGGGTTTTTCGCAGCACTTTTTTCAGGACAAAGACGCTGTTGACGTGACTGATTTCGAAACATACTCGAAAGATCTTGGTTTCTTTCTGGACAGCTTTGTGACAAAGAAACAGCCGGGGCCGGTCTGGATTTTCGCGCACTCCCTTGGTGGTCTTGTCGCGGTACGATATGCCGAAGAACATCCCGATCGTGTCGCCGGACTTGCTTTGAGCTCGCCTATGATCGCTGTGAATACCGGAGTCATTCCCAAGTGGCTTGCCAATGCTATTCTTGCTGTCGCGAAATATTTCGGCATGATGAAAAATCTCGCGATCGGTCAGACATCGTGGAAAATGCTACCGTTCAGAAACAATCCGTATTCGCACGATGTCAACAGGTTTGAATGGTGGCAGGATACGATTCTCTCCTGTCAACCAAAGATCAGGACTGGTGGCGTCACATACCACTGGCTCGACGAGGCGTTCATCTGCGGAACAAACGCCATCGCCGATGCACCAAAACTTTCCATGCCGCTTTTGGTGATGCGGTCAGACAAGGATCGGGTGGTATTGATGTCGATGATTGACAGCATAGCGGCCCGAGCGCCTCATGCGGAAAAAATCATACTCAAAGGCGCGGGTCACGAATTGACACAGGAGAATGATTCCATCCGTAATGTTCTGGTTTCCGCCGTGCTAAAGTTCATCAGGAACAGATGACGCTCAGGAAATTTTTTTCATTGCGATAACCGCATTATGTCCGCCGAACGCAAACGATGAACTGAGTCCGCTGCCGATGTCGTGATGCAAAGCTGTTCTGACAAAATCCAGGTCAAACTCGCTTT
>CAIOZP010000608.1 GCA_903862805.1 uncultured Fibrobacterota bacterium | reverse complement strand
TTCCTCGATACCCATTGGAACAAATCGCCTGTCTGGGACATCATGGCGCAGTTCAAGACCCATTCTCCGATCAAGCCTGTGGCGATCAGGCCATCTGCGATGAACAGGATTTCGTTCAATGCGAATATGCTGAATGTCTCTGCGACATCGGGTCTGCTTTCGGTTTACAACACGGCTGGTCGTCAGGTTTACAGAAGTAAACTCAACGCCGGTGCCAATACTGTCAATCTTTCGCATCTGTCAAGCGGAATGTATTCGGTTAAGGTCAGCGGAGCACAAAGCTTTGCAAAAAATATCGTGATTACTCATTGATTTCGAGATAATCCATATTGAAAAGGCTTCCGGAAACGGAGGCCTTTTTTACATCATTATGAATGCATTTTTTAGATGTTCGACTTTACCGGCGATTATTCCGATTGCATCGAAACGGCATGGGCGGTTGGTGATTTTGTTCACCGCAAGATACTGGCGTGCTACTGCGGCGATGGTTTTCTGTTTGCCGTAGGTAATCTTGCTGAACGGATGCCCGAAGCGCAGATCGCGCACCGATTTCACCTCGATGAACACCAGCGTCCTTGATTGATCTTCTGCAATGATGTCGATCTCGCCGCGAGTCACACGAAAGTTACGAACGAGAATTGAATAACCGGCGCTTTCTAAAAATGCGACGGCAATCTCTTCGCCTTCATCACCCTTTTCGCGGTTGTTGATGTCCGGATAATTCATGCGATTTCCCCTGTGACAAAGTCCACATGCAGATTGCACCTGCGGCGGCGACGTTGAGGGATTCGACACCGGTGCTGTTGAACGGAATGGTGATTGTTTCAGTCGCGCGCTCACGAAGTTCATCGGAAAATCCGCTGCCTTCGTTGCCGAGTGCCAATATGAAACCGGAATCTTGGCTCAATGTGCGGATGTCGCGACCTTCAATGTCGGCAAGAAATAGCGACAATCCCGACGATTTGCATTTATCAATCAGAGTGATCCAGTTTTTACTGCGCCGAAGCTTTAACGAAAACACTGCGCCAGCACAAGCGGCAACGGCACGTGGGCCGAAAGGATCGGCGCATTTGTCGCTGAGTATGGCAGCACCGAATCCGAATGCGGCAGCGGAGCGCAAAAGCGTTCCGACATTGCCGGGATCCTGTACATCTTCAAGCAAAAGGATCTTCGATTTTTTTGAATGAGGAAGAATCTCTGTTTCGAGATCTTCCGGAATCTTTGCAACAGCGGCGACAGGCTGTGAAGTTTTGTTCGGACTGATCTCTGCATATTGTCGCCGGTCAAGCACACGCACCGGATATCCATCGCGAATCCAGGATTTCAGTTCATCGACAACATCTTCGCGAAGGAGTATTTCGTCAAGTGCGTCGGGCCGGTTTAATATGATCTGTTCGACAAAGCGATAGCCTTCGACAAGAAACATGCCATGCTCGCGGCGGGATTTCGCATCGTGTAAATCGCTATAAAATTTGAGCGGCTTGAGGCGATGTGATGAAATCATGCCGATCAGTGCGTGAGTTCGTCGTTGAGCCGAGCGATGCAGACAAGATATCCGACGTAACGGAATCCTTCGTGGCGATAAAAAACATCGATCTCGCGATGGAAGGCGAGCTTGATCCGCTGATCGGCAAAGAAACCTCGTTCGTCTTCAAGGCGACGGGCCATGTGCGCATAATAATTGTCCCAGCCCGAAGGCGGAACCAAAGACATAAACTGTATTGAATAACCGGCGGACTCGACCAGTTTGCGGTAGCTCGACTCGGTTTCGTAACGATAGGTTTCATGCTCGAAGATGGACATTACTTCATGGGGAATATCGGAGATTTCGGATAATAGAATCAGGTCGGAAAACTCGACCCATCCCCGTGGTGTAAGCCAGTTCTTGAATGTCGAAAGGCCCTTTTCGCGTCCGATGAAACTGAGTATTCCGCCCTCGGCTAAAATCAGATCGAATGGCTCTTCACGGTAGTCGGCGGCCAATACGTCCTGTGTATTGAAATCCACAAGGTGCCCCACGCGTCTGTCAAGCGCAGCCTGACGTGCGATAGTGATGTTTTCAGGGTTGATGTCAATGGCAACATTGCGGCAGCGGAACTCGTCGGCCATGTTGCATATACCTTCGCCATAACCGCATCCGACATCGAGCACCCGACTCGCCGGATGTATCCCCGCAAACCGACCGGCGGTCAGTGTGAACTCACGTCCAGCCGGTGATGTGTAATTCCCTTTTATGTCGGTAACCATGGTATTCCCTGTTTGTCAATCTTGCGCAATCTGTGATCAAATTAAAATATGCCAAGTGAACTGGTATTGAGAATCGGCATTTGAATGATTGCATATTGTAATTTCTGCTTGCTCGGATTCTTTGTCTGAGGCGGTTTTCTATTGAAATACAGGAGTAAATAAATGAAGTGGCGTGTAAGAAAATCGAAACTTTCAGGAAGTGTTCCGGTTCCGCCATCGAAGTCGCATACGATTCGTGCACTTCTGGTTGCGACACTTGCCGAAGGTGAATCACGACTCAAGTCTCCGCTTATGGACGGGGACGGCGCATCGGCGCTCAATGCAGCCAGATCACTTGGCGCATTTCTCCGGCTCGAAGGCGATACGCTTACGGTTCGCGGCATTGGTGGAAATCTCGGCGGCGGTTCGGAACGTGTTGATATGGGAAATTCCGGTACCGGACTGAATATGTTCATGTCAGCGGCAGCCATTGGAAGTCGCTCGCGTCTGTTCGATGGAGACTCATCATTGCGTTCCCGTCCTGTCAAATCGCTACTCGATGCGCTTGCCGAACTCGGCGCGGTTTACGAGATGAAAAGCGATTCGGGGCAACATCTTCCATTTTCAATTCGCGGGCCGATTCACGGCGGCAAAACCACTGTGTCCGGACTCACTTCGCAATACCTTTCGAGTCTTCTCATGGTGGCGCCGCTACTGGAGGGAGACTCGGTAATTACCGTCTCCAATCTTCACGAAAAACCGTATGTCGAGATAACACTCTGGTGGCTTTCAATGCTTGGCATCCGCTACGAGGTAAACAAAGATTTCTCGACATTCAAAGTATTCGGCGGACAGAAATACAAAGCAATAGACATGCAGGTTCCGGCCGATTTTTCCGGTGCAACATTTGGTGCTGTTGCCGCTGCTGTCACCGCTTGCGATCTTGAGATCATGGGAATCGACTTCTCCGATCCGCAGGGCGATAAAGAAATTTTTTCTGTACTCGAAAAAAACGGTGTGGCAATCATGCGTGGCGCAAAGCACGCATTTGTCAAGGGAAGCGTTTCGCGCCCGGTAGGGTCTGTAATCAATCTCAACGCCATGCCGGATGCGCTTCCGGCGTTTTCTGTTTTCGGCTGTGTGGCCGCAGGCGAAACTCGTCTTGTCAATGTGGCACAGGCGCGAATAAAAGAAACAGATCGCATTACGGTCATGGCCGCCGAGCTTAAAAAGATGGGCGCCGATATTTCTGAACTTCCCGACGGTCTCGTGATACGGAAGAGTGCGCTGACCGGCGCAGTTGTTGATGGCCACGACGATCACCGCGTGGTTATGGCTCTTGCGATTGCCGGTATGATCGCCGATGGCGAAACGGTAATCGAAACCGCCGAGTCTGCGGCTGTCACATACCCGACCTTCGCCGAAGATTTCAAACGCATCGGCGCCGAAATCACGGTGGAGGACTAATGAAGGTCAAGGTCGCGCTCGACGAAAGATCCTACGATGTATTAATTGACGAAGCGGGAACACTGCCACAGACGCTGAAATCTTTTTTTCCCGACAAGTGCCGCTTTGTGATTCTTACAAACGAGACTATTGCATCAGCAGATGTCTGCGGATCAAGAATAGACAAATGGTGCGAAGAACTCTCCGCTGAAAAATGTGTTATACCTGATGGCGAAAAATTCAAGACGATTTGCACATGGGAACCGGTTCTCGACTTTCTTCTGCGTCGGCGCTGCGACCGCAAAACGGTTCTTGTCGCTGTTGGCGGTGGAGTTATCGGCGACATCGGCGGGTTTGCAGCGGCATCGTTTCTGCGCGGAATAGATTTTGTTCAAGTGCCAACGACCTTGCTCTCGATGGTCGATTCATCGGTCGGTGGTAAGACCGGTGTGAATCACCCTATGGGCAAAAACATGATCGGTGCATTTTATCAACCGAAACTCGTCTGGATCGACACCGCAGTTCTCAAAACACTCCCACCGCGTGAGTTTCTTGCGGGCTATGCAGAGGTCTTCAAGTATGCATTTATCGGCGGTCGAGAAATGTTTGATTTCATCCGGCAGAATCATTACCTTATTGTCAATGGCGATTCTTCCTCAATCTGCGAAGCAATAATTCGCAGTGTGTCAATAAAAGCGCATGTCGTTTCAATTGACGAAAAGGAAAACGGCCCACGTGCGTTGCTGAACTTTGGACACACATTCGGTCATGCACTTGAGCACCACTACAATTTCTCTGGAATCCTTCATGGAGAGGCTGTGAATTATGGAATGGCCTGTGCAATAGAACTCGCCCGCCGCATGGGAAGGATTTCCACCAACGATGAAGGGCAGTTCCGCGAGATGGAAAATCTGCTTTCAAATGGCGCATTACCGTCGCCTTTGCCGAATGCCGATGAGCTTTTCGATGCGATGCTCTCAGACAAGAAAACGATTGGCGGTTCACCACGATTTGTTCTTCCGGATACTTGCGGTACTTCCGAAATCGTTGACGGCGCCGATCCTGTCATGGTCAAAAATGTAATGCGGGATGTCTGGCATATTTCGTAAATCAAGATGCTGTTCGACGACTAATACTTTTTCAGCGCAAAACCTATTTTAGCGCAACAAAACCGATGGAGACGGAAATGCTTGACCTGAAATTCATAAGAGAAAACCCCGATATTGTCAAGGCGGCAATCGCCAAGAAGAAAGACTTTTCCGATATTGACAGACTGCTTTCGCTTGACGAAAAGAGAAGAGCGATCATCGCCGAAGTCGAGGTTCTCAAGAACGAACGTAATATGGCGTCGGAGCAGGTCGCAAAGCTCAAGCGCGAAAAGCAGGATGCATCAGAACTTATCGAAAAGACCCGTACCACCGGCGAGAAAATAAAAGCCCTTGACGATAATATGCGTCCGCTCGACGAGGAAATCAACGAGCTCATGGCAAAGATCCCCAACGTGCCTCACGCAAGTGTTCCGCACGGCAACAGCGCCGAAGACAATGTCGTGGTCGCCGAATGGGGTGAAGAACGCAGCTTCGACTTCACACCGAAAGATCACCTGCAACTTGCAACCGCACTCGACATATTCGACTTTCCGCGTGGTGCGAAAATTTCCGGATCGGGTTTTCCGGTGCTTAAAGGAAACGGCGCTCAGCTCGATCGTGCGCTGATAAATTTCTTCCTCGATTCGCATACTGTCAAGAACGGTTACCGCGAGGTTTTTCCGCCTTTTCTTGTAAACAGCACGACCGCTTTCGGCACAGGTCAACTGCCCAAATCGAAAGATCAGATGTACTACATGCCGGAAGATGATCTCTACGCGATTCCTACTGCCGAGGTTCCGGTTACAAATCTGCACCGCGACGAAACCTTTGCGGCGTCCGATCTGCCGGTAAAATACTGCGCCTATTCCGCCTGCTTTCGCCGTGAAGCTGGAACTTATGGCAAAGACACCAAGGGCTTTTTGCGCGTTCATCAGTTCAACAAAGTCGAGCTTGTGAAATTCGCTGATCCCGATAAATCGTATGAGGAACTCGAAACGCTTCGGGCCGATGCCGAGGGGATTCTAAAAGCACTTGGGTTGAAGTATCGTGTGCTTTCACTTTGCGATGCAGATCTTAGTTTTTCGGCAGCCAAGTGCTACGACCTTGAAATATGGGCACCTGGCGAAAAGCGTTGGCTTGAGGTCAGTTCATGCAGCAACTTCGAGGAATTTCAGAGCCGCCGCATGAACATCCGCTACCGTCCTGAAGGCGGAGCAAAACAGCGGCTTGTTCATACGCTGAACGGGTCGGGGCTTGCAACGGCAAGAATCCTCGTCGGGATTCTCGAAACGTACCAGAATGCCGATGGGTCGATCACGATTCCGGAAGTTCTTCGTCCATATATGCAGGGCAAAACAGAAATACGATAATTTCGCATCCGTCAATTAAATGTGGCAAAAATTGCGAAACAGAATAACAAAATAGAAACGGGAAAAATGAGCGATAACACAACAGCCTTTCAGCAACAGGCG
>CAIOZP010000607.1 GCA_903862805.1 uncultured Fibrobacterota bacterium | reverse complement strand
CATCCATGTCGGGAAGCCTGCGCCGCCACGACCGCGAATGCCGGAGATCTTAAGCTCGTTGATGACATCGTCAGGTTTCATCGTGAAGAGCACCTTCTCCAGGGCGGCATAGCCGTCACGGGCGATATACTCTTCGATCTTTTCCGGGTCGATGAAACCGCAGTTGCGAAGAACGATACGGAACTGCTTCTGGTAGAAGTCGAGCTCGTCGATCTTTGCACCGGTTCCGCTTGTCTTCGGCTTGATGAAGAGCAGGCGTTCGACCTTGCGGCCCTTGATGATATGCTCGGCGACGATTTCTTTTGCGTCTTCCGGCTTCACGCGAACATAGAACGATTCTTCCGGAAGGATCTTTACGATCGGCCCTTCTGCGCAGAATCCCATGCAACCTGTCTTGACGACCTGTGCATCAGCCTTGGCGCCCTGAGCTTCGAGCTGGGCGTTGAGCGCGGCCACGAGTTCATCACTGCGATTCGATTCGCAGCCCGTGCCGCCGCACACGAGTATAAAGCTTTTGTATGCCATTTATCTTTCCTGTTTTGTTAGCGGTTACGGTTTTAGACCTTGTCGGCAATGATGTCAACCGACGGTGTGTCGTAGACATGATTCGTGACAAGCGCCTTCTCGACGATGTGCTTCTGGACGATTAAACGACCGACCGCGGCATCTACTTTTCCGTAGATCACGTCGGGCATTCCTGCCATCTTGATTTCTACCGTCGGCTCGTACGTGCAGAAACCCATGCAGCCGGTCTGCTGCACAACGGCACCGCCGACTCCCTGTTTGTCAAGCTCCTCGACAATTGCGTCGAAGGCTTCCTTGGCACCGGCAGCGATACCGCAGGTACCCATACCAATGACTATCCGGATCTCCTTGCCTTCGGTTTCGCGACGTGTCATTTCCGTCTTCTTATCCTGCCGAAGTTTGCGAAGGTCGTCCAGAGTGAGCTTAGCAGCCATGTTCTCCCCTTGGTTGAAAAAGGCTATTTTCCATTGATTCTACATATTGACGGGCGAGTTTGATTGACGACGCGCTCGATATTTCTTCGAGTGCCTCGCACAATTCAGATTTAGCAACACGGTACTCGCCCGAAACCGTATTGCGTGAAAAGATCAGCTCGTATTCGCCAATAAAACTCATCGCCGAAACGACGGTGGACGGAACATCGCCAAGAGGCGGCGTATCGATATTGGTCATATCGTAGCTACACTCTATTGAAGTACCGACTCCGAGCTTCGAGGTGATATTCACCTTTCCACCGGCATCTCCCACCTGCTGAACTAAAAAAGGAAGCCCCAGACCTACGTTTCTTGACGGATGCTTTCCGGCTTCGGTATGAAACGGGTCGAGCGCCTTTGCAAGCACTGACTCATCCATTCCTCGTCCGTTATCTTTCACGCCTAAAAACAGCATTCCGTTTTCTTCCTTTATCGAAACCGAGATCTCCGAGGCATTCGCCTCAACCGAGTTCTGAACGGCTTCGAGCATGCAGTCGCAGATACAGCGATGCATTACTTGTTGTGCCACTCCGCGATAATATCGGCGAGGGTGTCCTTCTTGACACTTCCGTAAACCTTGCCGTTGATCGACATGACCGGCGCGAGTCCGCAGCAGCCGATGCAACGAACTGCTTCGATCGAGAAGAGTCCGTCGGCGGTTGGCGTATTGAGACCGACTCCAAGAAGCTGTTCAAGCTCGAGGATGATATCTTCGCCACCTTTAAGGTAGCAGGCCGTTCCCATGCAGACGGAAATCTTGTTCTTGCCCGGCTTCTTCAACGCGAAGAAATGGTAGAACGTGATAACACCGTAGATCTTGGCCAAAGGCACGTCGATCATGCGCGATACTTCCAGTGCAACTTCACGCGGGATATACCTGTAATGCTCCTGCACTTTATGCAGAATCATGATCAGGTTCCCCGGTTTGCTCTTCCACTGCTCGATGAAGGCGATCAGGTCCGCCGGCATCGGGAGCAGCGACGTCTTTTCT
>CAIOZP010000606.1 GCA_903862805.1 uncultured Fibrobacterota bacterium | reverse complement strand
TATTTCTGTTCCAAAAACATCGAAGCCGGATTCGGCACCCGAAGGCATCGCAGCTATCAGCGCACCCTTTACCGCACGTTCAAACAGTATGTGCTTTTCGGCGAGTTCCCATGCGAATTTAGACTTTTCGGCTTTTTCTATCTGTGCCTGATCGCGAAGAAATTTGACCTTCATCACAATGCCGCCGTGTGGCGAAACCGGATGATGTCCGTTGGCGATGAACTTCACTTCGTGCCGTGCCTTGTCGCGTGCGAATGCTGTCACGACGCTCTTTATCGCTTCGGCATGTATTCCGAAGATTACGTGTTCAAGTGCAAGTGCTGATTGAATGTCTTCGACAGTCAGAATGTCGGCGGCAGATTTCGGTTCAATGACGAGGTGCGCCGCCATTCTCTCTGTGTCAACCTGAATCTGGATGTGCGGTTTGTTGCCTTCAAGTGATGTGTCGGATTCGTTATTGGCAGTGTTTTGATTTTCTACCATGACAAAATTTACTCCAAGTGCATGGAGCATTCTGATTTTCGCATCGTCAAGTACATCGCCCTGCGATGCAACAAGTCGCCCATCCTCCAGAATCACATCCGTAAGCAGGACCATGCCGACAGAGAGACTCGATACTGCGGTCTGCATAAAGCACTCCTGTTGCTAACAAACCTCCGAAAGTGCCGCGATGAATTTCGCGTGGTCTTCGGGAGTTCTGACTGCAAGCCTGATATATTGACCGGCTGCAAACTTATGCGAAATATTTTTTATGTAGATCGAATTCCGATCAAGCATGGCCGACGATACAGCGTCGGCAGAATATCCGCTATGAAGTTTTACAAGAATGAAATTGGCACCACTTGGATAGACTTCCTTGACACATGCGAGTTTGCGAAGTGCCGAAGAAAAATCTTCCCGGTCTCGGATAGTGTCGGTGATCGACTGCCGCAAAGTTCCGCGATGCTTGAGGATTATTTCGAGCATGAACTCTGCAAGTGAGTTTGCATTCCATATCGGCATTTCGGCGCGAACGGTTGCGATGAATGTCGCGTTGCATGAGTAGGTGTAGCCGAGACGGATGCCCGGAATACCAAGCGATTTGGAAAGGCTTTTTATAACAATCACGTTTTCAAGCGGAACTCTTTCGAGCATGGTTATTATCGAAGGCTGACCGGTAAATTCTATGAATGATTCATCGACGATCACGGTTTTACCGGCGTTGAATTTGGCGAAGTTATAGATCCATTCTGTCGAAATAAAACTTCCGGTCGGGTTGTTCGGATTGACAAATACGACAAGGTCGCAGTCCTTGGACTTCGCCTCAATTTCTTCTTTGTCAATGCCGACAGAATCGGAATAGAAGTCGGCGCTGGTGAAGATCTTGGTGTATTCTCCGAAGGTCGGGTTAGGCATCAAGGCTTTGTCGCGGCCGTAAAGCATGCGGATCATCGGATATATCTGCGCGGCGCCGTTGAGCGTTATCACGTTGGCCGGATTGCAAAGCAGAAAGCGCGACATCTTCATGTCGAGAATCTGTTGTATTGAGCCGTAGTTGTGTATCAGATTCGGCAACACGTTCCGCATTTCGGAAATGATGGAGCTGCCGGGGAAATACATGTTTCGTATGAAGCAGAAGTCGAGCACGTCGTAATTCCAGAAACCGCCGAAAGATTTGTCGAGAATATCTTTGCGGTTTTCGTTGAACACAAATCCGGCCACCGACAGATCGTTGGGATCGTCAACCTCGGCCCATGCTTCGCCTTCGAGAACCTCGGCGTGAATCGTTTCCTTCTGCATGTAAATAAGGATGCCAAGCATCAGTTCGTAGTAGCAGTTGTCGTCGATCACGTTGGCATAGTATGTGAGAAGTTTCTTGAATGATGTCTCGCAGAATTCCTTGCTGAACTTGTAGATGTTGAGCGTTTTGAATTTGTCGGAGAAATCGAAACTCTCGCCCTGCAGATGCGGCGGGATCACGCTTGTCACTACGCCGTTTGAAACCGCGACAACCGTCCCGTCCATACCGCTTCGGAAGTGATCGACAAGCGCCACTGTACGATGCGGATTCTTGAGCAGCCGTTCCATCACGCTCGGATGATAGATAAGGTCAGACTCGATGAGAATAAGATCGGAGTTTACCGATAGCTTTTCAAATGCGAGAGCCATCGAGAAGATGTTGTTCGTTTCCTTGTACCTCTCGTTGTTGACAAACGAGAACTTCAGGTTCGGGTATTCATTGACAAGATAGGAACTGAGTTCCTCGGCGCGATAGCCCGTCACAACGGCAATGTCGGTGATACCGTTCGATACGAGCCCGTCGATTATTCGTCCGATTATAGTTTTCCCGCCGACCATCAGCAGCGTTTTGTGTGTGTCGTCGGTCAGGGGCCGCATACGGTTTCCGTAGCCAGCTGCGAGTATCAATGCCTGCATTATTTATCCTTGAACTGAATCTGAAACACTCTTTTTGAAAATAGACTTTGCGGGAAATTGTCG
>CAIOZP010000605.1 GCA_903862805.1 uncultured Fibrobacterota bacterium | reverse complement strand
TTCGCACCAGAATGTAACGGGCGTTTGCCACATCGAGAAACTGGTTGCCGAGCGGAAGGTTTTGCCCAAGCAGATAAGGCTGACCATCGGCGTTGGATGCAAGCAGATTGGTGAAGAAGTTGCGGCCCTGTTCGCCACGGAACTTGCGGTAGCAACTCAGTTCGTTGTCTTGGTATCCACCAACGCCTTCGATGCCGTGAATGCCTTCGGCGTTTGTCACCTCTTCGCCGTTGGGTCCGGTAAATGTTCCCGGCAGAGAGAACACGCGGAAAGGATCCTGCGGAAGTTTTGCCGCAAGATCGGACACCGCCTGTTCGGTGTAGAAATACGCCGTGCTGCTCGTCGTCTGGACAAACAGTGAATCGACTCGCATTTCGTCAATCGCTGCCCAGACGCAGACGATGGAAACAAAAACCACTGCCGATATTTTTTTGTTGAGGAACATCAGCCAGGCGCCAAGTGTGCTTGCCGCAATAAGCCACCAGAGCCACAAAAACGGAACGAAATTGCTTTCGTAATACTGGTCGAAAGCGGCGAATTTGTTGCGATCGGAAAGTGCCTGTGTGCAGGCATGTGCAATGGCCGATCCGAAATCCTTGATCGAGAAAAGCACCGTGAGCACCGTGGCGAATCCGATCATGATCAGCGTCACCTTCTTCATTTTTGCAAGTGCTTTCTCTGAAATATCAGTGAATTTTCCTCGCATTATGTCAAGCAGGAACAATGACGAAACTATCGCAAGTCCGAACGAATACCAAAGCATAGACATGCCAGGCGCACGGAACTTCTTCACGCCCGGAACAAGTGCATAGGCGATGCTGAATATGAAGCTGTGAGCACCAAGTCCGTAGGCGATTGCGAGCGCGGCAACAGCGGCCCAGAATATGCGCCACGGCCGCGGACGAAACATCAACGCCGCAATCGTGAGCAGAAGCGGAATTGCTCCGGCATATTCGGCGTTGAGCTTGAACACATTCTCGCTCCAGTAATATCTGAAGTCACAGAACTCCGGCACCCAAAGGCTGATAACCTCCGGCCAGTGCATAGACCACGATGCCGCATAATCGAAACCGCGTGCGACACCACGAACCGAGTGTTCGTCGTTGACAAATGCATAAGCCGGATAGAACTCGGCGAGCGATGCCGCCATTCCCAAACCAACGCCGCCCCAAAGCAGAATCGTCGGCATGATCATCGCCTTCACGCCCTTTTCTTTTTTCCACACGAGGAACATTGCAAAAAGCCAATAGAGCGTTACGCCCCAGAGCACGAAATAGGTAAGCTGTATATGCGAAGTGAAGATCATCATTGCAATCGCAAGCGAGATCAGCGAGGCGTTCATGACATTTGGTTTATCGAACAATGCCTTAACTCGCCAGACAAGAAACGGCATCCATGCGATCACAAAAAATTTACCCTCATGCCCCGGATAAGTATGCGACATGAACTCCGGGTTGAACATGAACATCACCGCGCCGGTGAACGCGACGAGCGGCGGAGCCTTGAATCCTCGGTAAAGCATCAAGAAGAAAAACAATCCAGCGAGGAATGCGTGCGTTACAAATTTATAGCCGTTTGCTTTCGGTACCGAAAAAATTTCGTGAAGGATTTGCGAAGGCAGATACATCACATCGCCGAAGGTCGCGTCAATGGTTGGCATTCCGCAAAAGCGGCTCGGCACCCACATCGGGAACTCATGCGCCTGTTCAATGGACTTCTTGAACATCACGTGCGCATCGAATCCGCCGATCTGGTCAGAGCTGACAAGCATCTTGTCGCTGAAAATGAACGGTGCGAAAAGCACGGTCACAAGCACTGCAAGCAAAGCAATGAAGATCGTGTTCTTCCATACAGTGGACAATTCTTTTTTTGCCGTCGCCGGTTTCGTGGATTCCATCAGATTCTCCGTTTTTGTTTCGAGTCGGAGAAAATACCTAATGGATTTGGTGAACGTCGTGCTGCACGTCAAATCAAAAAAAGCGCCTTCCGGTTTTTGATGTGTTAAAACCGCCGCTGTATTGGCATCTATAAAAGCGGAAGCATCTCCGGCAGATCTTTTCCGCCGCTTGCAAGACCGAGCTTGAGCATCTTTTCTCCCTGCGGCCTGACGCGCTTTTCGTAACTGCCGAGCGCCTTGTTGAACGACTCATTCGCCCTGTTCAATCCGTTGCGGACATCTTCGAAATGACCGAAGAATGTTGCCACGCGATCGTACAGTTCCTGCGCTGCTTCCGAAATGGCTTTCACATTTTCCGTCTGCGCGAACTGCTGCCACGACACGCTGACCGATCGCAAAAGTGCAATAAGCGATGCCGGTGTCGCGATCATGATCCGGTTGTCGGCGGCAGAAATAATCAGGTCACGATCGCCCTCAAGTGCCGCGCTGAACAGCGATTCCGCCGGAAGAAAAAGTACCACGTAGTCAAGTGATCCGGGGAATTGTTTGGGATAGTCGCGCTTGGCCAAATCGCGGATCGTGCTTTTGAGCTTTGCCGCATGTTCGGCAAGAAGGCGCGAGCGCTTTTCAAGGTCGGCGGTATCCATAGCGTCAATAAAATCGAGATCGGGAACCTTTGAATCGACAATGACCATCCGGTTGCCTGGGAGTTTCACGATCATGTCTGGGCGCTTGTCTTCATCGGTACTTTGTTCCACAAAATCGCAATGAGCGCTCATACCGGCAGCTTCGACAACGCGCCGAAGCGTCTCTTCGCCCCAGCGTCCGCGCGCCTGATTCGACTTGAGCACCATCCGGAAGCGCTCGGTCTCGCCCGCAAGCGTCAGGCTCTGCTGGCCGAGGGTTTCGAGCTGTTTTTTCACTTCGCCGATTGCCAGTGTCTGCGTGGTTTCGCTCTGCGCTAATCGCTGTTGATATGTCTTGAGCTGCTCTTCAAGAGGTTTGAGCATTCCGGCAATCGCCTCCTGACGTTTGTCGAGGTCTCCCTTCGCCGAGGCCTGAAGTTTGCCGAAAGATTCCTGCGCAAGATTGAGGAACTCCGGAACATTCTGCTTCAGCGCATCGGCACTCATTGCCTTGAAAGCCTCGCGAAGATCAACAATCGCCTTCTCCTGCAAACCCTTTGTTTCGGCGAGCTGTTTTTCGTACATTGCCTGACGATCTTCAAGCAATCTTTCGGCAGAAATTTTTTCAGAAAGAGCCGATGATTTTTCGGTGACAAGCTGCATCTCGCGTGCTCTGGCGGCGGAAAGTTCTGATTCAAGAGCCGATATTCTTCCGCGAAGCTCCTGCTCAATCCTGCCGGAAGATTTTTTCGATA
>CAIOZP010000604.1 GCA_903862805.1 uncultured Fibrobacterota bacterium | reverse complement strand
CTTCCATGATGTTGCGATCGTGTTTGTGTCCTGGCGCTGCGAAGAAAAACCGAGGTCTAAAGCCCAGAACTCGCGGCCGGTCGCACCAAGTCCGACTGTGAATTTGTCGCCATCGATGAACGGCAGCCCAAGATCTTTGCCAAGGTAACTGTAGCGTTGACCTCCGAGTGTGTTTTTGTCGGTCACGGTATAGACCCACTTCGAGGCATAGGTGTATTCGGCGAAGGCGTGGTGGTGCAAAGGAAGCGGCAGAAAATCGTGTCCATAGAGCCCGAAGTCACAAGCCCAGTCGGCAGGTTCCTGGTCTCTTGCGTTTTTGTTGTCCACCTGAAAATCGTCGATCATGACCTGCGCTTTGGCCGTCACTTTTTTATTGAACGGATGCAGCCAGCCTTGGGCACCGATCATCAGATTGGCGTCGCTTTCGCCGTTGGTGTTTATAACTGTAAATATCGTGACAGGATTGAAGTACTGAAGGTCGGGTGTGCCGTTGTCTTTTGTAAATATGACCGTTTCGGTGAGACCTGCGCTTGCCCATTCGCCGAAAATAAAATTGAGCGCATGTGCCGCAAGGTAGCGACTGTGCGGTCTTCCGCGCGAATCCATTTCCGATTTGTTGTACGGAAACGCCGCGAAGAAATCACGGTATTCGAAGATGCGGTTGTGAAGTCCGAACTCGATGCCATCGTAAGAAAAAGTATTGTCGGAAAGTATCACGCTTCGATCTGGAAACGGCCCCCAGTTACGC
This sequence comes from uncultured Fibrobacterota bacterium, assembly GCA_903862805.1. Taxonomy (GTDB): domain Bacteria; phylum Fibrobacterota; class Chitinivibrionia; order Chitinivibrionales; family CAIOZP01; genus CAIOZP01. The sequence goes on along the minus strand of CAIOZP010000604.1, from coordinate 7,135 downwards.
GACAGCCGACCGATTCTTGCAAAGGCATGTTTGCCGTCGTACATAAGGTATGCATCGGCAATTCTGCCTGCTGCAAATCGATCTTTCTTCCAGACAAAGAAAGTGTCTTTCTTGTACGACTGATCCACGTCAAGCTTGACATTTGCGACAAGGCGCGACATGCGAAGTCCGAAAAGAAAATCGAAATGTTTGTTGATGTTCGAACCGGAAGGATATGTGGTGTCGCCGAATGCTGTTGCGAAAGACGGTTCAAATATTACGCCATCGTGCTTTTGCGCAGCCGAATCGAGCCAGAGTGAGGGCTTATTTTTCTTCAGAAGTCTGCACGAATCCTGTGCTGAAGAATCCAGCCAGCAGTCCCTGTTCATTATGTCGGCACTTGTAATATCATCCCAGAACATTCGACTTGGCGAAGCATCAGCAGTTCCGGATTGTTCGGCACGGTCGAGGTAGAAGTGCCTCCATGTGTCAAGTGGAACCGCGTTGACAGATGCGAATGACAGGAGCAGAGTTCCAAAAACAAATGCACGCTGTTTACAGAACACTAACAGGCCCCTTCGTTGCGGTCGAACAAAATATGCCAGATTGTTTTGAGGATGATCTTGATGTCGAGCAGAATGCTCCAGTTGTCGATGTATTTGAGATCGAGCTTTACTATCTCGTCGAAATTCTTAATTGCGCTTCTACCCGATACCTGCCACATGCCTGTGATGCCGGGCTTGATCGAGATGCGCCGCAGATGCCACTTGTCGTATTCGGCGACCTCGTCGGGAGTCGGCGGGCGTGTTCCGACCAGCGACATATCACCCTTGAGCACGTTGACAAATTGCGGAAATTCGTCGATTGACAATTTGCGAATGATGCGACCGACCGGCGTGATACGCGGATCGTTGGCAATCTTGAATATCGCGCCTTCTGCCTCGTTGAGCGACATCAGTTCCTTTTTACGTTCCTCGGCATCGGAATACATCGAGCGGAATTTGTAGATCACGAACCGGCGGCCATTCTTGCCGACGCGGATCTGCCTGAACAGAATCGGGCCTGCCGGATCGGTCAGCTTTATGATCGGCCCTACAATCAGGTAAAACCACACAAAGATCGAAAAGCCAACCAGCCCACCGGCAATATCAAAAAACCTCTTGAAGAGAAGCTGGTCCGGGTCAAGTTCGACAGTATGCGAAAGCAAAGTAGAATATCCCATGAACTTGTCGTATTCCCAGCGTGCAAAAGTGGTCGCACCTGGCAGGTTCATGAAGACTCTGGCCGGTCTTCCCATCTCTTCGCATATCTGCAAAAACGGATCTATGCGGAACATATCGTTTCGCGTGACCGGTCGCGGAACGCAAAAGAAAATTTCCTCGAAATATCCCGTGCGGAGGACTTGCTCGAACTCGGTCATCGTTGTCGTTATGTCAAGCGTCTGGATTACCCGAAGGCCCCATTCAGGATGATTCGAAATGTCGTAGGCAATTTGAGCTGCATACTTCCCACGCCCCAGAAGAAGTATTGGCGTGGTATTACGGTTATGCTTGCGAAGCAGTGTGAAGATCACCTTGATCGTGAATTTCTCTACAAAGATCAGTGTAAACGAAAGTCCTGCGAAAACGATATAAAGCGTGCGGATGCTTTTGTAGTCGGGAAGCAGGTAGAGAATAGCGGCACCAAGCACGGTGGCAAAAAGGAAGATGATCACAATGCGTCGGTAGAGATGGTTCATCCAGTTGAAAAGCAACACGGAAAAAAGATGCCTCGACCAGCCGAAGTACAAATAGAATGCCATGAAGCCTATCGGCACGGTCCAGTAGTTATCGAGCGTGCTGAGCGGTTTGTATTCGCCGACTATAATATGCGACAGAACGAATGCTACAAAGATGAGAATACAGTCAAGGAATGCAATGGATTGCTTGACAAAAGAGGAATGCTGTTTAAGCATGTGCGGGTCAATCCTCCGGTTGAAATTCGAGCGGATACTCGAAGGTCATGATGCCGGCCGAATCCGGTATCGGAGCAAACATAATCTTCGACGCGTAGGCAGTTTCTTCATCGAGCAGTTCCTGTTTTTTAATGGCCGATGCACTCACCGAAACCTTTGCCACCTTGCCAGAAGGTTCTACCTCGAAGTGTAAAACAACCGTTCCGCGTATCGAAGGATCAAGCTTGAGATTCTTGCGATATATTCCTTCAAAATACTGAAGGTTCCTTTCCATAGTTTCAGAAATGGATTTCATAGGTCGAAGTTTGAGGAGTTCATCGGAATTTTTACCGGTGACGGTTTTAGCTACCGGCTCCTTCTTCACAGCTTTTGCCGCCGCTGTTTTACTGCCGATAAGCCCCTTCACAAGAGAGGAAACATTCGCTCCAGATCCTGCCTGAACAGATTCAGATCGAACGAACGACGCAATAATAGAGTCCTGCTTGACATTTGAGAATAAGTAGCCGAGCATTTCCACCAGACTGTCTGATGATTTCGGCAGTATTGTCTTTGCTTGACAGATAAGAACTGAAAGGGAATCTGCGATTTTCTGGGGCGCCGCGCCGCCGAGAATTTTTAACGCTCCATGGCAGGCTTTGTAGAGATTGGCCTTTGCAGAATTTTGATAAGTCACGCTGGTTTCACGGGAAAGAAGATCGGCAAGATCTGCCGCAGCCGCAGAATCATTCGCATCCGGTGCCGCATTTGCCAACTGCCGACACTTTGCCGCAGATACAAGTCCGGCCATGTCGTGGATACTGTCGGGCGAGTACGCCGCAAGTTTCGCTACTGTCAATGTCTCGCTTCCGCAAACGAGCTTCAATTCGGGTTTCTTGTTTGATCCACACGAAGCCATTGAAAAGGCAAGAGCCGCAAGGCTGATAACGAGCAGGATCTTTTTCATAGTAATTCTCCGCGGCATTCGGAAACTGCCTCGTCAACTGCTTCGAACAGTTCGGCGGGCGTTCCGATATTGTCAATGAAAAACCAGTTGTCTCCTTCGGGCTCCGGCATGATCGCGCTCTGGCTTGACACACGCGACTCGGCATCTTCGCGACTTGATCCACGCGACACGATTCGCTCAACGCGAAGTTCCCTTGGCGCGGTGATCCAGAGGCAGCAGTCGAATACCTCGCCGATTCCCCAGTAGGGAATCAATGCGGCGTCAAGTACGGTATCGGTTCCTGCTTCGCGGATCATTTTCGTCAAAGCATCTGCAACAGGCATTCTCACAATCCCGTTGAGTGCTTCGAGGCCGTTGACAGACGCGAAAACTTTTTTTGCAAGTGCCGCAAATACAATTCCTGTTTTGTCAACCACATCGTTTCCGAATTTTTCGGCGAGCGCTGTTTTTACGACGACATCATTTGCCATCACCAGCTTTGCCTGGGCATCGGCATCGATAACGGCAAAGCCCGATTCAGCAAGGTGGCGCGCGGCCTCACTTTTACCGGCACCGATAGGCCCGGCAATTCCTACGCGAAGCGGTCGGCTATTCACGAGCCCTCTGATCCGCACGGTATTTGAGTGCCGTGGCGCAGTTACCGCGTTTATTGAATTTCAGCTCGTCAACATAGTTTCGCACTATGTAAATACCACGTCCGTGATCTCTGACCAGATTCTCCGGCAGGGTCGGATCGGGAATAAGCGAAGGATCGAAACCTTCTCCTTCGTCAAGCACCGAAAGCACGATCGCTTCGCAGTCTATCAGATGTCCGATCGTAACCTTCTTCGAATGATCCTCTTTGTTGCCGTGACAGATCGCATTGGCAAGAAGCTCGGTAATCGCCAGCTTCATTTTGCGGATCGTGTCGTCGGAGTAGCCCTGATCGTCCATGTCGCGCAGGATATTTCCAGCGGCTTCGTCAATTTCTTCGTAATATGAAAGGAACTGCAGATAAACCGGATCAGACATTTTGAACCCAAGATCGACCTTGAGCCGATTGCGCCGCGACTGTGTCTGCACCTCAACCGCAATCGCCGATATGTCGTCAAGCTGTGTCTGATTCATGTGGCGTTGACAGAGGCTCCGGCATTCGTCGATGAATTTTTGTGGATCCTCGAAATTATTTCCGCCAATAAATGTTTCAAAATGTGCCCGACCTGCGGTCTCATTGTTGTCGGAAAAAAGCCCGAACAGCCCATCGGTGTAAAGGAAAAACCAATCACCAGGTTGAAGATGAACGTGCCGGTTTTCGTAGCGACCTTCTTCAAAGACACCAAGTAGCAGCCCCGGTGTTTTCAGCGGCGAAAATGTTTTTTCCGGACGACGCCAGAGCAGCGGATAAACGTGACCGGCATTGCAGTAGGTCAGCCGGTTGCTGTGAAGATCGAGTACCGCCGCGAAAGCAGTGATATAAAAATTACGTGATATGTATTTGGCCACGTCGGCATTGACACGTGCGAGTACAGTTTCGGGCGAATTGCTCGCCTGAAAATGCGTAGCAAAAGAGACCTTGGCCATTGCTGAAATGAGCGCCGCCGAAACGCCGTGTCCTGATACGTCGAAGATGTAAAAGGCAAGCAGATCAGGGGAAAGCTGTATGATGTCGTAAAGATCACCGCCAACAGCACGACACGGATTGAAAAGCGCCGCCATTGCAAGACCGTTGATATTTGGCAGCGTCTGCGGAACCATACCCGACTGGATCTGTCGGGCAAGGGCGAGATCATCAAGGATTTCCTGCCCTTCGGTCATTGCCGGAAGTTCGACTTCCACCTGTTCCGGAATCATGCTGCTCCGCGCGGAAAAATGCTTTCGTCAAGCTACACTCATCGTCGGCGGAATTATATTTCCGACCGGATGCTCTGCTTCTTTTGCACACGATAAAATAAGTCAGGGCCACCACAAAAGTATTCACTCAAATTTTTTGCGGATCGGTTTTTATGCTTGCAAAACTTGACTCACTTGCCGTTCTCGGAATCGATGCCTACGATGTCTGCGTCGAAGCCGACATCACCGAAATGCTTCCAAGCTTCACCATCGTCGGCCTACCCGACGGTGCAGTTCGCGAAAGCCGCGAGCGTGTGATTTCGGCCATCAAAAACAGCGGTTGGGAATTCCCAGCTCGTAAAGTGACGATCAACCTCGCGCCTGCCGACATGCGCAAGGAAGGATCCGCCTACGACCTGCCAATCGCGCTGGGCCTTCTCATCGCAAGCGGACAGATCAGTTCCGCTGATGTGGCCGGTCTTCGTATAGTCGGCGAGCTTTCGCTTGATGGAAGCGTGAAGCCGGTGCGCGGAATTTTGTCCATGGCGGTTCGTTCCCGCGAAGCCGGAGCAAAAGGCCTGATCGTTCCGGCCGAATGTGCCGCCGAAGCATCGGTAGCCGAGGGACTCGCGGTGTATCCGGTAGAAAATCTTTCGCAGGCCGTCAAGCACATTACCGGTGAATCCCTTATCCCGATTTACAAACGCGACACTGAATCGGTGCTCCATTATGTACAGGGCAACGGCCCGGATTTCGCAGATGTCAAGGGGCAGGATCACGTCAAACGTGCCCTTCTGATTGCCGCCGCCGGAGGACATAATATTCTGATGGTCGGGCCGCCAGGTTCCGGCAAGACCATGCTTGCCCGCCGTTTGCCGTCGATCCTTCCCGATCTCTCGCTTGACGAGGCGCTTGAGTCCACCAAGATTCATTCGGTAGCAGGTCTTCTCGAACCGGATGTTCCGATAATGACAATGCGCCCTTTCCGCAGTCCGCATCACACAGTCTCCGATGCCGGACTGATCGGCGGCGGTTCGTATCCGCGTCCGGGCGAAGTCAGTCTTGCACACAACGGCGTTCTCTTCCTCGACGAGCTACCTGAATTCACGAAAAATGTTTTGGAGAATTTGCGGCAGCCACTCGAAGACGGCCGCGTCACAATCTCCCGCGCCGCGATGTCGCTTTCTTACCCCGCCAAGTTTATGCTTGCAGCTGCGCTTAATCCCTGCCCTTGCGGACATAGCGGTGATCCGCGCCACGCATGCACCTGCGGCCCGCAGCTCGTCCAGAAATATCTCTCGCGTTTATCCGGCCCGTTGCTTGACAGGATCGATATTCATATTGAGGTTCCGGCACTCGGCTACGACGAACTATCCGGAAAAACCACCGGCGAAAGTTCCGGTTCCATGCGCGAAAAAGTTGTGAAAGCAAGAGCAGTTCAAGTCGGACGGTTCAGTCGCGAGAAACGCGTTTACTGCAATGCACACATGGAAGCGCGGCACGTTCGCAAACATTGCGACCCCGACGCAGGATGTCTGTCCTTGCTGAAAAACGCCATCGAAAAACTCGGGCTTTCGGCGAGAGCATACGACCGGATACTGAAGGTCTCGCGAACAATTGCCGATCTTGAAGGATCGGAAATCATCTGCACGCCGCATGTCGCGGAAGCGATTCAATACCGGAGCCTTGACAGAAGATTGAGAGGATTGAACGGCGCTTGACAAATGATAATCAGGAGCTGAGAGAAAATAGGCGATCTACTTCGGATAGGTTTAGCCGGTATGTTGTCCCGCAAATAATAATGATCAAAATTAGCGTTTCTGCTTCTCTAAAATTATTACCGATTCCAAATGATGTGTCTGAGGGTACAAATCGAAAACCGCGGTGGCTTTGATCCGGTACCCTCCGTGCTTGACTATCGCTGATACATCCCGTGCCAGTGTCACAGGGTCGCATGAAACATAGGCCACTGATGGACAAGCCGATTCAGCAACCGCCACGCGAACTCTTTCGGAAAGACCGACTCTTGGCGGATCAAGCACGATGCAGTCAGGACGCTTATTAGTTTGACGGAGAAAATCCTCTGCGTCTGAACAGATGGCATTGAATCCGTGTCGCTCGTTTACTGCGAAGTTTTTCTCTGCATAGGCCACCATTGTTTCGCTTGACTCGACGAGAATTCCATTTGTGAAATTCCCGCAGGCAATCAGAGAGAGATAACCCTGACCACCGTATATATCGAACACGAGATCGCCGGAAATTCTGCCCGCAAGCCAGCGACCGATTTCAACAGAGACGGCAGAATTTCCCTGAAAGAATCCACTTCCACTCACATTGAATCCGATGCCGCCTTCGGTGATTACCGTTTTGCGTTCTGTCAATCCGGATATTACCGGGTCACTTGCCATCACGATGTCGCCGTCAATTACCCGCACACTTTCGCAGTGCAG
>CAIOZP010000603.1 GCA_903862805.1 uncultured Fibrobacterota bacterium | reverse complement strand
TCACCACCGATTTACAAAAGAAAAAATAACTGTACAAAAAGTACGAATAGCGGGTTGGATCGAATCGTCCTTATTCTGAAATGAGAAGAAAAAAACGGGAAGGTGGATTCCGAGATTCTGCTTGACATGCAACATAGCGGGCGGCGCGACGGCGCAGGGGGTTGGGGTCACATCTTCTTGGCGGGTTTAAGGGGTGGCTAACCCCTTCTTGATTTTGTTCTTTTTGAATTTGAATTATTTGACAAAAGGAGAAATAAATAAATCATGGAAACAAGAATCGGTTTCATCGGAATAATAATCGAAAACAGAAAAGAAAGCGCTGAATCTGTTAATCATATCCTCTCAGAATTCGGGGATAAGATTCTGGCGCGCACGGGTGTCCCGTATCGGGAAAAACACGTATCGGTCATCACACTTGTTGTTGACGCAACGGTCGATGAAGTCGGAGCTTTGACTGGAAAGTTGGGCACTATAGAAGGCGTTACCGTGAAGTCGGGGATGGCGAAGAAATGAATACTCGCGTCGAACACGATCTGCTTGGTGAGAAAGCTATTGATGCTGAATTGCACTACGGCATCCATACTGCGCGGGCTTTGGAGAACTTTCCATTTAGCGGGGATCGTGTTCACCATGAGTTGATCCGTGCATTAGCATCTGTCAAGGACGCTTGTGCGATGAGTAATGCGAAACTTGAATACCTTGATCCACAAATTTCAAAAGCGATTTCAGGGGCTTGTTACGAGATCAAAAATTTGTCGAGCTTTGATGAAGATTTTCCATTGCCCGCGCTTCAGGGAGGTGCGGGGACTTCTATCAATATGAATGTTAACGAGGTTGTGGCTAATCGCGCTTTGTCAATTTTGGGTTTGCCTTTTGGTGAGTATGCGAAGATAGATCCATTGCATCATGTCAATATGCATCAGTCAACCAACGATGTCTTTCCGACCGCACTAAAGATCGCGCTGATAAAGCGTTTTCGTGATCTGGCTGCGGCTGCGGCAGAGCTTCAGGGTGCTTTGCAGAGACGCGAAAAAGCTTTTGCTGATATTGTTTCGATGGGACGAACCGAGATGCAGGATGCTGTTCCGGTGACGCTTGGTGCGCAGTTTGGGGCGATGGCTGAGGCTGTGGCTCGTGATCGCTGGCGTGCGTTCAAGTGCGAAGAACGTCTGCGTGTTGTAAACATTGGCGGAACGGCAGTTGGCACCGGCTTGGCTGCACCGCGAGACTACATTTTCCTCGTAATTGAGACCTTGCGCGAGATAACTTCGCTGCCACTGGCGCGTGCCGATCTTGCGATGGATGCCACAGCAAACGCCGACTGCTATGTGGAGGTTTGCGGGATGCTTTCGGCGATGGCAGCGAACCTTGTGAAGATCGCCGGTGATCTGCGAATGCTTAATTATTTCGGTGAGATAAAACTTCCGGCGGTGCAGGCGGGAAGCAGCATTATGCCGGGCAAAGTTAATCCGGTTGTGATGGAAGCAGTGATCGCCGCTGGCATCAAGGCGCAGAGCAATTGCAGTCTGGTTGACAGGTGCGCATCAATGGGGACTTTTCAGATCAATGAATTTCTTCCGACCATTGCCGATGCAATGCTTCGTTCGATCGACATGCTGATTGACGCCGCGGGAATACTCGCCGGTTCACTTGACAAAACGGAAACTGATGCACAAGTCTGCCGTGATCGGGTCGATGCGGCACCGACCATGATCACCGCGTTCGTTCCATACATCGGTTACGAAAAGGCGACTACGCTTGTGAAGGAATGGATCGCATCGAGTCGTGAAATTTCGCTCAAGGAATTTCTGAAAACAAAAATCGATCAGTCGCTTGTTGAAAAAGTTCTTTCGGGAACGAGCCTGATGTCGCTTGGTTTCCGGAAGCAGGATTTGACAAAAGGGGAAAAAGAATAATGCAGACAACTCCGAAGTCGCTCCGTGTACAGATCGGAATATTCGGTCGCACTAATGTCGGCAAGAGCAGTTTCCTCAATGCTGTTGCGGGGCAGGATGTGGCGATTACTTCCGAGATCGCCGGAACCACCACCGACGTTGTCGAGAAAAGCATGGAACTCCTGCCGGTCGGGCCGGTGGTCTTCCTTGACACCGCGGGAATTGACGATGATAGCACTCTTGGCAGTCTTCGTGTCGAACGCACGAAAAAGATTTTTGACAGAGCTGATGTTTGTGTGATTATCACCGAAGCCGGTATCTGGGGTGACGAAGAAATGCGGATCGTTGCCGAAGCAAAATCGCGGACAGCACCGATCATTCCGATTATCAACAAGATTGATCTGAATCATCCAGACGAAAACTTTGTCGCACTTGTCAATGAAAAGGCCGGATCGCCGATTCTCTTTTCGTCAATTGATGCGAAACTTCGCACGGCGGGTGTTGAGTCTTTCAGAGATCGACTTGCTGCAAGTGTGCTTGATGGCTGCGCTGAACCACCTGCATTGGTGGGCGATTTGCTTCCGCCCGGCGGACTTGCGGTGTTTGTGGTTCCGATAGATTTGCAGGCGCCGAAGGGGCGGCTTATTCTGCCGCAGGTTCAGGCAATACGCGACATCCTCGATAGTGATGCGATGTCGCTTGTTGTCAAGGAACGTGAATATGCGGCGGCACTGGCTCGGCTTTCGTCGCCGCCGGATCTTGTCGTTTGCGACTCTCAGGTTGTGCAGAAGGTCGCTGCCGACACTCCGCTCAACGTGAAGATGACGACCTTTTCGACACTGTTTGCAAGGTTCAAAGGAGACTTCATTGCAAACGTCGAGGCGCTTGCTACGATTGACAAATTGCGAGATGGCGATCGTGTGCTGATCGCCGAAGGATGCTCGCATCACGCGCTGGAAGATGATATAGGCCGCGTGAAAATTCCTCGCTGGCTTCGTCAATACACCGGTCGCGAATTGCAGATCGAAACCGTTGCAGGTCGCGATTTCCCAGATGATCTTTCGTCGTTCAAATTGATTATCCAATGTGGAGCCTGCATGCTTACACGGCGCGAGGTTCTTGCGAGAATTCGCATTGCACATCAGGCAGGCGTTGCTATTACAAACTACGGGCTTTGCATTTCATTCCTACAGGGAGTTGCTAAGCGAGTCCTCAAACCTTTCCCGGCCGCGCTCGAAGCCTTCGAGAATGCGGAACTTCAAAACTGAAAACAAACAAAAGGAGATAATATGACAACAGCATGCCAGCCCCAGAAAATGAGCGTCAAAGAATGGTGCGAGAAGCGCGTGGTTCAGGACCAGGTCGATCGTTATCTGATCGACGGAGAAGATTTCATCAACGAGGATGCGATCAATGCCACTCTTGCCGATTCGCATAATGTCAATGCTGAAGCTGCGAAGATCCGCGAGATCATTGCCAAGTCGGAGAGCCTTGAAACGCTTCTCCCCGACGAACTCGCCGCGCTGCTTTATGTAAAGGATCCGCAACTTATTAAGGAAATGGAAGAGGCGGCGCTTCGCATAAAGCTCAAGGTTTACGACAATCGCATTGTGACTTTCGCGCCTCTCTATCTGTCAAGCAAGTGCGTGAACGGTTGCACCTACTGTTCGTTCCGTGAGGGCAATGAGCAGAGCGTTCGCCGTGTGCTTACTCAGGCAGAAGTCGAGCGCGAAATCAAGACACTCGCCGGCGAGATCGGCCACAAGCGTCTGATCGTTGTCTATGGCGAGCATCCCGATTCGGGCATAGACTACATCGAGGAAACGGTCAAGACGATTTATGCAGCGCGATACAAAACCCGCAAGGGTGGAACGGCCAACATTCGTCGTGTAAATATCAATGCCGCGCCGATGAGTATCGAAGAGCTCAAGCGTCTCAAGGATGTTGGTATCGGAACGTATCAGGTCTTTCAGGAGACTTATAATAAAAAAATGTACGCCCGGATGCATCCTCCGAAGACGATCAAGGGGAACTACCATTGGCGTCTTTACTGCATGCATCGCGCCCTGGAGGCTGGGATCGATGACGTCGGGATCGGTGCGCTTTTTGGGCTTTCTGACTGGCGTTTCGATCTTATGGGACTCATATATCATACGCAGGAATTGGAAAAGAAGCTGGGCATCGG
>CAIOZP010000602.1 GCA_903862805.1 uncultured Fibrobacterota bacterium | reverse complement strand
GAATAATCGAATTCGCAGGCTTGGCCGATAACTATCGGGCCGGAACCGATTATCAGGATCTTATGGATGTCGTCTCTTTTTGGCATTTCCCCACCGCTTTTATTTCAATATGTTATTAGTTCTACTTAAAGAAAAAGACCAAACGCTTAAAGCACTTTGGTCTTTTCGATATTTGCAATGAATTGCTGGAAGAGATATCCGGAATCGTGCGGCCCCGGCGACGCCTCCGGATGGTATTGCACGGAGAAAACATTCTTCTCCGGATGTTCCATACCTTCGCAGGTGTTGTCGTTAAGATTGAGATGTGTCATGACCATTCCGGCAGTTTTGAGGCTGTCGATGTCTGCACAGAAACCGTGATTCTGTGCCGTAATCTCTATAGTTCCGGTATTTATGTTCTTTACGGGATGGTTTCCGCCGTGATGTCCAAACTTGAGTTTGTATGTTTTACCACCAAGCGCAAGTGAAAGCAGCTGATGACCAAGACAGATTCCAAAGAGCGGAACTTTGCCAACTATCTGCCTAATATTTTCGACCGCGTAAGTCACAGCCGCCGGATCACCTGGGCCATTTGAAAGGAAAACGCCATCGGGCTTCATTGCAAGAACCTCGGCGGCAGGTGTAGATGCCGGAACAACTGTGATTTTGCAACCAAGCTGCCTAAGAATTCGCAGAATATTAAACTTCACACCAAAATCATAGGCAACTATGTTGTAGCGATCCTCGGTCTTTTTATCACGGTCCCGGCCGGAAGTTCCTTCAAATATAAACTGCTTTGAAGAAGTCACATTCTTGACGGTATCTACATTTTCCAAACCTACCCAAGCCTTGGCTTTTGCTGTAAGCGCGGTGACATCAGGTTCACCTTCGCCTGCCCAGATGATGGCTTTCATTGCACCGGCCAGACGAATGTGGCGGGTAAGTGCGCGGGTGTCGATGTTTTCGATTCCGACAATTTTGTTTTCTATAAGATATTGAGAAATAGACTGAGTACAAGTGAAGTTTGAAGGATATTTACAGGCTTCCTTGACGACAAATCCTGAGAGGTGAATACGCGAGGATTCGACATCCTGAGGATTGATTCCATAGTTGCCAATAAGCGGATACGTCATGGTAACGATCTGCGAGGCATACGATGGGTCTGTAAGAATCTCCTGATAACCGGTCAGACTGGTATTGAACACTACTTCACCAAGTTTTTCACCCGGCGCACCGAATGAAGTTCCTGCAAAACAGCGTCCGTCTTCTAAAACAAGATACCCCTTCAAAGGAAACCCCGCTGGCTGTGTTACTTGTCAGATGGTTCCACCGGAAAACATTTCGGGCAAAACCTGTTAAATATAGTTTTCGGGTGAGTCGTTTGCGGCAACATCATTTTCTCGGATGACATGAAGTCAGATGCTTCGCATAAAATGACTTTAGGGCAGCTCTATAAATTCACTTTCCGCTACGACCGGCAGCAAAAACTAACCCTTCGTTCATTTTTCAACATATCTCAGTGGATATGCTGAAAAAAACGCCTCGGCTTGGACTTTTCGCTCAGTCTCGCTTGAAAGCCCAATATTATAGAGCTATTCTGTAACGAAGTTTCTACTGATTGACAGATTGATTCCCCGACAAGATTAGGAATCGATACCCATATGTAAAAAACACTTCGCATCATCTCTATAAACCCGCTATGTATTTTCCGGTTCAGGATTTTAGGAGGTTGGCATGGCCAAAACAATCACGTTTGATAACGGTACTAGATGAAGTGGAATCGTTCCTTCGACTCGAAGCTTGGCCCGTTTGAAATCCTCCAGAAAAGGATTTCAGACCAACGACGCATCATGCTTGTGCAGGATGTCAAAAAAGCTCGTGGTGTCCAAAAGATTGTCAAGACAACGGTCGCTACATCTGGCAGCATTTTTGCAGAGATCCTTGCGTGACGTACCAGTTTCTCCAAACACCTTCTTTCATAAAATCCGCGAAGCGTCTTATAAAAAAGAATCTGGATCTCGATATTGATCTACGGACCGCATTGGTTCTCTTAGGATCAATGTGAACCTACGACGAAGTTTACTGATAGCCTACAATGTGAATTTATAAATTAGAAACGACCAAAGGAGCAAACATGGTATCTCAAAAAGTAAGCGACGCGATCTGTGAGCAGATCAATCGCGAAATGTATTCGGCTTATCTCTATTTGTCGATGAGCGCATCGGCTGACAAGCTCGGCTTCAAGGGATTCGCGCACTGGTTTTTGGTTCAGTACCACGAGGAAATGGTTCATTCGATGAAGTTCTTTGAATACCTCCAGCGGCAGGGATCGAAGCCGGTTCTCAAAGCGATTGCGACACCATCTGCAGATTTCTCTTCACCGCTCGACATGTTCGAAAAGACTTTG
>CAIOZP010000601.1 GCA_903862805.1 uncultured Fibrobacterota bacterium | reverse complement strand
TTGCGCGTTTACTCGGTGAAGAAGAGTTCACCAACATGGTTCAGGAAGGAACACGCCGTCACCTCTTTGTTTCTCAGGTTGACGAGCACACGATCGTAGGTTGCGTATTCGATTCCCGCAAAACCACCATCGATAAAGTCAAAACCACTGTTGGTCAGGTTCTCGATCCTCTTCGCCGTGGACTTGCCAAGATATACAGTAACGTCGCTCTCGACCCGCAACTTAATCTGGACGTGTCGGCCTTTCACTGACCATTCGTTCTTTTCTGTAACTCCTGTCCCATTTCGCATGTTCGATTTTACCTCGTGCCCAAATGCGCATTGTAACAAGTATATTCCTGACGGAAACGAATTCTGATATTGATGATGGGGAAGTCGGTTTTGATCCATCGTTTTTCATTTTTGACATTGTTTGTATTCGCATCTTTTCTATCCGCATCTGAAAGCGATACCGTTTCTTCTATACCACTACCGCAGCAGGCTTCCGCCACCGCACCACCTGACGACAGCCTCATGGAACTCGACATGGTTGTTGTCACTGCAACCAGAACCGGCCGCAAACTTTCCGAAACACCTTCGAGTGTGAGCGTGATAACAGCCGAAGACATCGCCGCGTCTCCCGCAAAGAATATCGACGACATAATGCAACAGAAAAGCGGCGTGCAGATGGTTCGATCGGTTGGATTGGGCGAGGGAGTTCCTTCCGATCTTGTGATGCGAGCGATCCCAGGATGCCTCGCCGGAACGCGCACACTCGTTCTGGTCGATGGCATTCCTACCAATGCCTCCGGTACGCCGTTTCTGATTCTCAACATTGTTCCGATGGATGCGATAAAAAGTGTCGAAATAGTTCGCGGGCCCTATTCATGCCTCTATGGTGCAAATGCTTTTTCGGGCGTGGTCAACATCATAACAAAAGACGGCAGCGGTGTTCCTGTCGCATCTGTCAATCTGGAAAGCGCGTGGCCCTTCACCGTAATGGATCGCGACCTTCGCCGAAAAATGAAATTGACAGATGCGATCCACGGAAGTGGCGCCGAAACTTACTGGAACGGAAGCGGCACACTCAGCGGTGAAAGCGGGCGACTCTCTTATCTTCTGTCGGGCGGGTTGCGAAGAATAGGCAACTACATGCTCACCGATTCAGCGTTGGTGCGCGAGGGCGATTCGACTTATCACAAATCCGGCGAAAATTTCGGTTACAAAGATGTCCGGCTTTTCGGCAAAGCAGGGCTTCGTGTGAACGACCGGCTCAGTTTCGAGCTCGACAGCCGGTTCTTCGCGAGCGCTCTCGGCTTCGGCAGAACCGAATATCTTCCACCACCAGAAACGACAGACGTTAATATAAACGGAACAAGTTTCCTTGTTGGCCCGAAGGCAGCAATTGTGCTGTCTGACAACGCATCGCTTCACCTTGGTGGATATTACAGGACGCTGATTGGTCAGTACTGGAACGAAGATCCGGTACACGCTACCGGTCTGTTCGTTCCGACCTTCTGGAAGTCACGTTCGAGTGAATTGCAGGGTGACGCCGAGCTTTATCTCAAGTTCAAAACACTGGCACTGAATCACGAACTCACAAGCGGCATTGACATAATGCGAAACGGAATACGCTTCGGCGCAAAGGTAAATAGCAACACTGACACGACGATCAACAACTCGAATGCCATCGATGCACATATATCAAACGAGGCCGCATATCTTCAGGATGAGATTTCGATTCTTGACAGGATAAGAATAGTTCCCGGTGCCCGCGTAGATAATCATTCGACAGCAGGACTGATGTTCTCGCCCAAGATCGGAGCGTCGTGGCAGATCGTGAAGCCATTGCGGATTAGATCCTCGGCAGGCCGTGCGTTTCGTGCGCCTACGCTCAGCGAGCTTTATATGCCCGATCTTTCCGCCGGTTCGTCATTCATAATGAGAGCGAATCCGAATCTGAAACCGGAACGGATCGGTGCTGTCGATGGTGGAATTGATTTCACTCCGATTGACAACATGCGACTGACGGTTGGTGCGTTCAATAATGATATGAAGGATCTGGTTGATAAGAAAATTGATGTTCCTGCAACCCAGGCGCTGTCGTGGAAACCGATAGTAGTGACGCAGGAAAACATTAGCTACGCATATTCCCGTGGGCTCGAATTCGAAGGCGAGTTCGCACCCGTAACCGCGTTAAAGTTCAACCTTTCGTTTGCTCAGCAGGTTTCGCAGAATGAACATGCGGC
>CAIOZP010000600.1 GCA_903862805.1 uncultured Fibrobacterota bacterium | reverse complement strand
TCGGCCTGTCCTAAACATCATCGGAATGATATACCGCCGATTACGCGCTTTGGAATATCCTTGACAAAAACCGCCTCGGTGGCTTCCGGTTTGAACATCATGCGAACGTCACCGGTTTCATTGCGGCGCATTATTGCGAAGTCGCGAAACTTGGTATAGATCTTTTGCATGACAGCCATGAAATACGTCGCAAGGAGGATGAAGCGCTCGACAAACGCCTTGCCAATTCAGGCGTGAAAATGCTGCGCTTCAGTGAAGAGGAAGTTCTAATGAACATCGACGGTGTCAAAAACACAATCCTTCAGGAATTGCTTGAAAGAACGCAGGACTCTGCTTTACAAAAAGAGAACAGGTAACGGCATAAAAGGATTTTTCATGATTGATCGGAATGTAGTTGAAAAGGTGGCAAGCCTTGCCAAGCTCGAACTTTCGGAAGCCGAAAAGGATTCGATGACCGCCGATATGGGTGCCATAATCGGTTACGTCGAGCAGCTCTCGGCCGTTGATACTGAGGGAATCGAACCAACAGCATACCTTGTACCTGAACACGATCCGATGCGCGACGATGTTCCCGCTTTGTCAACCAGCAAAGATGAAGCTCTTGCCAACGGGCCAAAGGTCAAAGACGGATTTTTCGCCGTTCCCAAGGTGATCGGCTGATGTCAGAAAAATCCTGTGGCTGTGCCTGCGGTGGATGCGGTGGTAAAGAAGCTTCTGATTTGCCAGCGAGAATGCTCTGCGTGATTCCCGCACGGTTCGCAAGTACCCGCCTTCCCGAAAAAATGCTCGCCGATATAAACGGCAAACCACTTGTGATGTGGGCTTACGACAACGCTGTTGCAGCCGATTGTTTCGATGATGTTCTCGTTGCCACCGACGACCGTCGCATATTTGCTGCCGTTGAAAAACACGGTGGCAAAGCAGTGATGACATCTGTCGATCATCAGTCCGGAACCGATCGTGTATTTGAAGCCGCCACCGGAACCGACGCGACCTTCGTGGTGAATCTTCAGGGCGACGAACCGGATGTTCCGGCGGCGATGCTCCGCGAATTCACAGAGTCCCTCCGCACCATCGGCGACCGTGGAATACTCACGGTGGTAACCGACGCCAGCGAGGCCGACATGTCTAATCCAAACGCAGTCAAAGCGGTTCTGGGTAAGGGTGGACAGGCGCTTTATTTTTCGCGTTCGTCAATTCCTTACGACAGAGATGGCAAAGGCGTAAAGGGATTTAGGCACATAGGCATCTATGGCTTTGCGGTGAAAACTCTTTCGCAATTTGTCAATCTGGAGCAAGGAAGATTAGAGAAGATAGAGAAGCTTGAGCAGTTGAGAGCGCTTGAAAACGGAATCAGAATTTTTTGTATGCACGCTCAGTATGATGGTAGAGGGATTGACACGATTGAGGATTTGGAAATGTTTAGGAAAGCGGTTGCAGACAGGTTGATATAAAGAGTTTGTCTCGTTGGTGGTTTCATCATCAAAATTAAAAAAAGAAACTAAGTCAGATATGGTCGCTCCGGAAAGCATTGCTTTCCGGAGCTTGTGTCAGGGGCTCCGCCCGTTTATTCCGGGCGCATCGCGTGGCCGAGTTGTAGCATTCTGTCAAGAGCAGTGTACCCTTCCGCTTCGGGGCGGAAGGGTT
>CAIOZP010000599.1 GCA_903862805.1 uncultured Fibrobacterota bacterium | reverse complement strand
CTTCCTTAGTGCAAGAGACCAAACGGAAGTATCGACAAGAACTCGAGTCATCGATTTCTCATTTCTTTGTAGTCGTAGTTCTCATCATACTCAACTTTTCCAAAAAGACTAATCACATCCTCGGACCGACGTCTCTGAATAAACTCTTCCAGAGCAGCATTGACGGTGTCTTTCTTTGACCTATATCCACCGATCTCAAGTGCATTTTTGAGCAGTTCATCGTTAATTGCTAGGTTTGTGGCCACAATAGTCACCTCCGACTGCGTCAAGTCTACACACTGCAATGTGTAAAGTCAAGGATACTCCTAATTCCTTTATGGAAAATGACTTACGAATCCTTCTCATTCTCCCCCGCCCGGCAGGGTCAATCTAACGAAATTATGATAACGGTCGATGCGATGACTGGTAAGATGGTCTTGGAAACAGACGACCGGCTGGTAACTTAGCTGGGACACCACGAGCCCGTTCTAACGAATAGCAGCCTGTCATCGCATCAACCTTTTGAGGATTCTACCATGGGTGGAGTACCCCGCATAGACGCTTGATTCGATGGGCCGCTGTTCCGCCCAAGGAGGTTTGTATGTTGTTCGTAGGCATTGATTTGCACACCAACTGTTTTACCTGTTGTTACCTCGATAAGAGCGGTGGTAAAAGACTTGAAACCTTTGACCTCAAGGCCGAAGGTCTCCAGCGTTTTTTTGCTACACTGACCAAAGACACCCACGTGCTGGTGGAAGCGACCATCAACACCTTTGCATTTGTCGAACGCTTTCAGGACCTCGTGGCGCAGGTCGTGATTGCCAATACCCACAAGCTCAAGATCATCAGCTTCACCGACAAGAAGACCGATAAAGTCGATGCCGAGAAGTTGGCCCGTGTGATCAAGACCCAGGTTCTCTCCGGCGAGCAGCAGGCTTCGCCAGTGATGATACCTTCACACCTGGTTCAGAACCTTCGATCATTGTTTTCCACCTATCAGCTATTGCGAAAGCAGATCGTGTCCACAAAAAATCGTATCCACTCCCTATTCGCTCAGAACCTGATGCCCTTCACCAAAAAGTACATCTTTGGAAAGAACTCACGTGCGCTGCTTAGAGAAATTGCCATGGAACCCACCCTGAGCTACCAAATAAATTTCCTGTTTGATGAACTGGAGCACTTGGAGTGGAAGACTGACCAGTTTGTCGAAAAGATCCTGGTGACAGCCCACCCCTTCATACACGAGATTGAGATCCTGACCAGTATGAGCGGTACCAGTACCTTCACTGCGGCGGCGATCATGGCGGACATCGAAACCGTCGCACGATTCCCTAACGCCAAGGCGTTCACCTCGTACCTGAGAAGTACACCCCGCATCGAGAGTTCGAACACAAAGACAATTATCAAGAGCACCAATAAATCTGGAAGGAAACTCTCCATAGTTCTTCTCTCACAATCACTCAATCATTTCCGCAATGCAGATCCATTTCTCAAAGCATGGAATAATCGATTATGCGAATTTAAGCGCAAAGGAGTCGTCAGAATGGGACTCTGTCGTAAGGCATTCACACAGATCTATCAGATGCTCAAGAAAGATGAACCTCATCGATATTCCAATACTATTCTTCACAACAAGAAAATGAACGAATACCGAATGTTCCTAAGAAGCTACGGGATCAGTGGCCTATTTGAACAGAAAAAAGGAGCTTGACATTTCTCATAGACGCACAGTTGACCCGCAACGCGTACATGGCGCGAGTTTTGCGAATGCAAAAGTCGTGACATAGCCGAATCAGGTTGAACTAGATGTTATACGTCAGAGACTTCTTCAAGCTGAATTCCAACATATTCTTGATATTGCATGAAGTCCTTGTCCAGGGTAAATATGCGAAAGTTGTTGCTTTGTGCAACAGCACATATCAGGTAGTCGATATGAGATCCTTGTATGCCATGTCGTCGACATTCGTTTTGAAACTTGGCGGCTAGTTCATACTCGTGTGTTGAAATTGAATGATCTGGAAATACAGAGATTCTTTGTCGTAGGTCTTCGTATCTCTTTTCATCAGAAATGCCACTCAGTATTTCTTGTCTGATCGGTCCGAGCATAATGAGGTGGAGATCTCTTATGATCTCAGAAAGCCGGGAAACGTACCGAT
>CAIOZP010000598.1 GCA_903862805.1 uncultured Fibrobacterota bacterium | reverse complement strand
GACTGTTCTCTGCGATAACAATTTCCTGCCCTTAAAATCGCTTCACTCTGATTCGTTATCAATGTATCACGAATATCTCTGTGTTATGAATCCCCCGCCCATTGATCACCGCAAGAAAAACACCGGTGTCGTTTGCTGAATGCCAACAGACCTGAAAACTTTTGCCGCCCGACAATCCTGGAAGATAACCTCCCTGCACAAAGTTGAATCCGGCTTCAAAACGAACCCAGTAGGAGCAATACAGTTCTTCGTATTGTGCTATGAATTTTGGAAAAAAGTAAATCCGCCGAATCCTCAACCCATATTCTCAATACCATCCCACGACACATCTCCCTCTGCCGCCCGTTCTTTTGTATTTTCACGCATCAAAGTTTCTGATACTTAATGACGGACAATAATCATTAGCTCGACAAATTCCAAATCGACATTCATTGATTCGCTTGCGCTCAACGATGTTCAGCGTGCGGCGGTTACTTATGGTGGCGGACCGCAGTTGGTTTTCGCGGGCGCTGGCACCGGCAAGACTCGTGTGCTCACGGCACGAATAGCGTGGCTTGTGCGCGAGCGAAATGTTTTTCCGGCCAAGATTTTTGCCGCGACTTTTACCAACAAAGCGGCGAAGGAAATGCGCGAACGCGTTGCCAAACTCACCGGCCTAAACTGTGACGGGCTATGGATCGGCACCTTTCATTCGATGTGCGCACGTCTGCTTCGCATGGAAGCGCGGCACATCGGTTACAATAGTTCGTTCACGATCTACGACACCGACGATCAGCAAAGTCTGATGAAAACAATTCTGAAGGAACGCGGCATCGACGAGAAATCGCTTCAGCCGAAAAGTGCGCTGCACAGAATTTCATCGTACAAAAATTCGTGTATTCCATTTGCCGAACTTGACGGAACGGGAAAGAGCTACGCCGACCGCGAACTCATTTCGATTTACGGCGCGTATCAGGATGCGCTCAAGCGTTGCAATGCAATGGACTTCGATGATCTTATCTGCAATACGGTTTATTTGCTGCACGGAAACGAAGAGGTTCGCGAGCAATGGCGCAAGCGTTTCGAGCATGTGCTTGTCGATGAATATCAAGATACGAACACTGCGCAGTTTCGGCTGATAAAACTTTTTGCGGGTTCCCATGGCCGCATCTTTGTGGTGGGTGACGATGATCAGAGCATCTATGCATGGCGCGGCGCGAAGATCGAAAACATCCTCGGATTTGCAGAGCAGTTTGAAGGCACAAAGGTTTTCAAGCTCGAACAGAATTATCGTTCGACGACTTCCATTCTTGATCTGGCTAACAGCGTGATCGCAAACAACACCGTGCGTGCCGACAAGAAACTCTGGACAGCTGGCGAGCCGGGCCGCGAAGTTGTGACATCGGAATTTCGTGATGATCGCCACGAGGCCGACAAGGTTTCCGACAAGATAGCTCGCCTATTGCGCGATGGTTCCAAGCCCGGCGATGTCGCGATTCTCTATCGCACAAACGCGCAGTCGCGGTCCTTCGAAGACGTGTTCCGCAAGAAGAAAATTCCGTATGTGATCGTTGGTGGGCTGTCGTTCTACGAGCGCAAGGAAATCAAGGACTGCATTGCCTATTTGCGCATTATTGCAAATCCAAAAGATGATGTGAGTTTCTCTCGCATCATCAATGTTCCGGCTCGTGGTATCGGCGACAAGACCCAGGAAAAAATCGCGGCGGCAGCATTGGCGCAAAACCTTTCGATGGCTGAATATTTGGCTGGCGCAGATGCCGAATCGTTCACCGGCACTGCGAAAAAAGGGCTCGTCCAACTATCAAAACTTCTTAGTGGAACGACGGAGCTTTACACGGGAGACTTTCCTCCCAAAGATATTCTCGAATATGTTCTTAAAGAAACCGGCTACATAAATCTGCTCGAAGCCGAAGACACTGAAGAGGCTCGCGGCCGCATAGAAAACATAAGCGAACTTCTCAACGCCATCGAAGAATTTTCGGATGACAATCCCGATGGCACGCTTCTGCAGTTTCTTGAGCAGATCACGCTTGTTGCCGACATTGACAAATGGGAACCCGGTCAGGCTGTGACGATGCTGACGCTTCACTCGGCAAAGGGACTCGAGTTTCCGCATGTGTTTCTTACCGGACTCGAGAACGGGATCATGCCGTCGTTCGCAAACATGGACGACAAGGCGAAGCTCGAAGAAGAACGCCGTCTGCTCTACGTTGGCATCACCCGCGCCATGAAGACGCTCGACATATCGTATTGCAAATCGCGGTTGCGTTTTGGTCAGTGGACCATCATGGGCCCGTCGATGCTGCTCAATAGCGTTCCCGATGGTATGTATCGTTTTGTTGATGAAGCGGCAATGTTCGATTACTTCGAGCCCGACGAACCGCTGACTCCGCGCAGTTCTCCTTCGCCGAGTCGGTCGTTTGGATCATCCGACCGATTCCCGTCGCGTCAAGCAGGTGGCGGATATCAGCAGCCTTATGGTCGCAAGGAACCGCCTCAGCCGTCATGGAAAAGCGCAGCCCGTGATGCCGCAGTTAAGCCGACTCGAAAAGTGCTCGAGGCGCCAAACTACGACGAGGTAAGTCAGGTCGAGGTTGTGCTTAGAACCGGCCTGCGAATTGGCCATGCAGAATATGGCGCAGGCAAGATTGTTCATGTAAGCGGCTTTGGTGCTGATACGCGAATCGAGGTTCTGTTCGACAGCGGTGATCGCAAGAAGATGATGGCGAAGTTCGCAAAGTTCGAGATCCTGTAAGACAACTTGAACCCCTTCGCCGTTAAGGCCAGCATGAATTTAACGGCATAACGCCATATTCCCGATATTATTTTCAGCGCGGCCAAATGGTCAGCAAACAAAAAATCAAAAAGGAGACGGATATGTCAAGAACAGAAAATTCGCCAAAAGAGAGCCGCGAATTTCAAACAGAGGCGAGACAGCTATTACAGCTCGTCATTCATTCACTTTACAGTCACAAGGAAATTTTCCTGCGCGAGCT
>CAIOZP010000597.1 GCA_903862805.1 uncultured Fibrobacterota bacterium | reverse complement strand
TCCTTCATGAATCCTCCGGCGTTTTTCAGGTGTGATAGTCGGCGTTGATTTTTATGTAATCGTAGGTGAGGTCGCAGGTGTGGGCAACGGCTTTGTGCTTTGAATCGAATCCAAGGTCGATGTCAATAAGAACGACTTTGCTCGACTTGAGTGTATTGGAAAGTTTCTCGGCGGAAAATTTCGCGGGCTGCATGGCCTTGAAAACCTGGGTGCCGCAAAGTTGAATCTTTATTCCCTCTTTGTCAATTGACGCACCCGAATATCCAACGGCACAGGAGATACGTCCCCAGTTCGGATCGTTGCCGAAAATTGCGCACTTGGTGAGGTTGCTGTTGGCCACGGCTTTTGCCGCGAGCTGGCAGTCTTTGTAGGTTTTTCCACCGCTCACATGGATCTCGATCCGCTTCGTCGCGCCCTCGCCATCAGCGGCGATTCTTGCGCAAAGATTGTTGCAGACATCGTAAAGCGCCTCTTCGAAAATGGCGATGTCGTCATCTTCTTTTACGGCTACAGCCGAGAGGCCGTTTGACAAAACGAGAACCATGTCGTTGGTCGAGGTGTCGCCGTCAACGGTCAGATTGTTGAAGGTTCGATCAACTACGCGCTTCACGATTTTGTTGAGCTTGGCTTTGCCGATTGCCGCATCGCTTGTGATGAAGCAGAGCATGGTCGCCATTTTGGGGTGGATCATCCCAGCGCCCTTGCAACAGCCGCCGATCGTGATCGTTCCGCCCGACAGGACAGCCGATATCGCATATTCTTTCCGCACGGTGTCGGTTGTCATTATCGCTTCGGCAAATGCGGCTCCGGTGTCGCTTGCAAGCTCGGCAACAAGCCCCGGCACCGCCGCTTCAATTTTATCGAGAGGTAAAAAATGTCCGATGATTCCGGTTGACGCGACGAGAACAGAATCTTTCTTTGTTGCAACTTCGGATGCGACTAATGACGCAGATTTTTCCGCATCCTTCTCGCCGCGTTTGCCCGTGCAGGCATTGGCGTTTCCGCTGTTTACCAGAATCGCATGGATGTGCGTCGATGGCAGAATCGACTCGTTCCAGTTGACACATGCGGCACGAACCGCGTTGGTGGTAAACGCACCGGCCGCCGAACACGGAGCTTCGCTGTAAATAATTCCAAGGTCGGAGTTGCCCGACTGCTTGATGCCGGCCTTGGTTCCACCTGCGATGAATCCGACGGCAGCGGTCACTCCGCCAGAGATCTGACGTATGCTGCCAATTTTTGCTGTTGCGTCAGCTTTTGCTTTTGCCATGACAAGGATCCTTTCAGGAACTTTTCAGACAGATCAATCACCATGTTTTCCGAGGCCGGTAAAATACATTGAGGTAGGATTCGGACTCGACAGGCGGGGCGAAATGTCTGGTATTTTTTCGAGGATATGCGACGTGGGAACAGTTCGCCAGATTTGCGGTCAGCGGTCTCTTTTTGTCAAGCCACTGACCCAGACACTCTCGCCAAATTTCTCTGTTTGGATGTCGCTCAACCGAAGTGCATCATTCACTGCAAGAGGTTCCTTAAAATCAATAGAACTTTTGCCGCCGCCAATGATGCAATTTCCATAAAACATATGTATTCGATTGACAAGATGCGACTCGGTCAATGACGATGCGAGCCGTGCTCCGCCTTCGACAAAAATGCTTTGGATGCCGTCATCGAATGCCATGCCGAGAAAATTTACCATCGAATCTGATCCGCTTCCGACATGCCAGATCTCGACGCCATCAGATGCTGTTTCTTTAGATCCACATTCTCCACCGGTATGAACGAGAACCGATCGCGGGTTTCCTGCGGTGGCACGGAATTTCAATCCGGCTCCAATTGACAAATCGGAACTGAGCACGAAGCGCACTGGTGAAGGGCCATCGACCAACCGCACCGTAAGCTCCGGGTCATCTGCCTTTAGTGTCCCCGATCCAATCATTATTCCAGCGTGGCGACTGCGGAGAGTGTGTACAAATGTCCGTGCCTCCGGTGAAGTTATCCACTTTGATGCGCCGCTTGCATCGGCGATACGGCCGTCGAGTGTTGATGCCAG
>CAIOZP010000596.1 GCA_903862805.1 uncultured Fibrobacterota bacterium | reverse complement strand
GTGAGCGGTTCGATTGCCGATACCGGTTCCGCTTTGCGGTATTCTTTTTTCATTTGTCAAATTTCTGCTAATGAAAAAGGGCGCATCTGCAACAGCAGATACGCCCGAAATTCACAATGAATAAAATCCTATTCCTGCCAGATCATTATTGAGCCGCAATTCTGGCAGTGATTGATGCCGCCACCGCGACGAAGAATATTCACAACCTGCGGCTGAAGCTTCTGGAAACAAACCTGACAGGTTCTGTCCGTGCTGTTGACAATTGAAATTACGCGCCCGTCTTTCTTGCCGCGATGGACGTTTTCATAAGCACGAAGAAGCTGCTTTGGAACAAGTGCGGCCGCCGCCGTACGCTCGGCTGCTGCTTCTGAAAGATCTGAATCTATCGAAGCGATTTTTTCACGAAGTTCGGTGACTCGCGGAGTGAGTTCGTCTGTCCTGCTTTTGGCTTCGCCCTCGACCTCTGCGATCTGGGCTTCTACCTTGGCGATGTCGTCGGAAATCTTCTCCATACGCTTTTCGCCGCCGGCAAGCGTGTGTTTGAAGTTCTCCATCTCGACATGAACAGCATCGTATTCTTTGTTTGTCTTGACGGCAGAAAGACGTTCCTGGCTTCTGTCAAGTGCAGACTTCGCCGTCTCGAGCTGATCTTTCAGATCACTTTTGGTTTTTACCGCTTTGCCAAGCTTTTCACGCAAAGCATCAAGAGAGGATGTTGCACTCTGAAGCACGGCCTCAAGCTCCGCAAGCTGCTCAGGGAACTCTTCGCGTGACTTTTCGATTCCGACGATCTTGAGGTCTATTTCCTGCAAACATGTCAGTGTTTCGAATCCTTCAGTCATGTAATCCACCTTCTTTCGTTTCGGCAAACAAGGAAACACCCTCGCGAGAGGGTGCTTCCTTGCGGTATATCGAAGCGCCGCTCGGTGCGACTGTTCTTCGTATGAAGTGGGCCAACTAGGACTTGAACCTAGGACTAACGGATTATGAGTCCGCTACTCTAACCGACTGAGTTATTGGCCCGTTTTCAAAGATTCGCAAAAATATACCCCGTCGAGGCTTTTGTGCAAGAAGAATGACGACCTTTGGTGCCGCTACCAGCTTTCAGACACTCAAAAGTCGGTGGGAACGGTGCTGATGAGTGCTTTTGCATCCATCAGACATGCGAGATCTCCGTTGGGAGTGTATTTGCTTCTGACGATAAGTGATCTCAAACCCTCCACCTCAAGTCGATCGCTTTCTTTGTCGCCGATCATGATCGAGTGTTTTACATCAATATCAAAATCCTTCACCGCCTGATTCACAAGACCCGGCCGAGGTTTGCGGCAGTCGCATTCGATCGAATACGCGGCAACCGATCCTTCGGGATGATGCGGGCAGTAATAGAATGCCGATATTGGCGTTCCGTGTCTGGCGAACTGTACCGATATCCAGTTGTGAACTTCGCGAACTGTTTCTTCGGTGAAAAATCCTCGCGCGACACCGGACTGATTTGTAAGGACGATCACGATGAAGCCGCGATCAATTGCGGCTTTGCAAAGCTCGAATATTCCATCGACAAATTTTATCCCATCGACTG
>CAIOZP010000595.1 GCA_903862805.1 uncultured Fibrobacterota bacterium | reverse complement strand
GTCCCATTGCGACCAGATTACAGCACTGCTCACGCCGAGTACCACGAGTATCTGCCAGACAATATTTCTGATCGTCAGTAGCATCCATGCAAATTCGAGTACAAGTATCAAGACAAGGCATTCAAAGAAAATTCCGGCAAGACCGTTTACAAACTCAATCTTGAGCAATGCCGCGACTTCAACAACAATGAGTACCAGCGCATAAGATACAAGTCTCTCACGCCGATACGGAATAAAGCGCCACGACAGCAGACTGATTACAATCGCTATAAACGGAAGACTGAATACGATCTGATTCATGCACACATTCCTAATTAGTCAAGCAAGATTTTTACCACACATTTGCGAACCGGCTCATCAAACTCAGACGAAACTTCCACACCAGGCGCATGAAGTTCGCCGGGGATTATGATCATCCAGGAACCAGACTTCATGAGTACGCGACTCGATTCTGTCACCTCTGGGACATCTGTAAAACCTATGTCTTTTGCTGCATCAAATGCCGCATCGGATAGAACCGAAACCGTGTCGAGGTAAATATATTCGGCTCCGCTGAAAACGTACTGAAGATCGGCGTAGTCGAGATGATATTCGTATTTAGCATCTGTCAGTTGTTTAGGAACGTATGCGCTGTGTGAAGCATAAATTCGCACACCGTCAATCTCGACAGAATATTTCCCACCGATTTCAAGTGACGCAAACTGCTGGTGTTCGTTGGACTGCGGATCGGAAAGACGCTGTATATAAGCAAAAGCCTCAGCGAATGCTGGGCTTTTGTCAGGTTCATTTATGTTGCCGAAGCGTGGCATTATTTCAGATTGTAGGAAACGCCGAGGTGAATGCCGAGGGTGGAACCGGAGATGCGGAAAGGTGCGGGGTCTGACACACTACTTTTGACATAAGTTTTCTCAGGACTGGTGTTGAATGTGGACTTGGTTTTTCTGACCTTAAATGACATGTCCGTAAATTCAAAGTTTGCAAATGCGGATATGCTTTTAGTGATTGGAAGTGATGCACCAGCTTCTCCAAGCAGTGCAAATGCCGGATATACGTTTATACTGCCGTTGTCGGAATTTGTCGTAGCATTTGACCCTATGATTCTTACACCGGAGAAATAAATGCCGACACCGGCCCCAATGTAACATGTCATAAAATCAAATATGTTGAAGTATGGACGAAGAGTCGAGCCTAAGCCCAAGGTATACGCCTTGTATGTATCGGTATTAGAATATGCCGGAGAAGAAGTAACAGCCTTCATTCTTGATAAAACCCATCGGCTGTCAACGAACGGATGGAGTCCGAGTCTTCCGATCAATTTCAAATCAAGTCCGGCAGAAAGACTTAAGCCTCGTCCAAGATTATAATACAGATCCTTCACAGACGTTCTTGTTACATTATCGCTGCCGAATGTCTGACTTGAATCAAGAAAAGTACTGCCTCTCGCGAAATCCGCACCAATCGAGACAAAAGCCGCCAGATTCGCTGGCTGCTGCTTCGTGCTATCAGCCGAAGTCGCCGAGACACCAACAACACATCCAATAAGCAAGGTCATTACTTTACAAAAAGAGAAACACATCTTATGCATAGACACGGTAATCAATCTCCGGAAAGATATTGTTATGGGCTTCGAGCAAGGCAAGGAAGGCCTCGTCGATGCTTTCGGATTCGAGGTCTTTTTCGAGGCGCAGATAATTCGATATATGTTCTTTGGTGCGGCGCACAGCGTACTCGACCATTGTTCCGGTCTTCATGATGAAGGCCCAGTCGCTCGATTCTGCAAGAAGTAGCTCGCGGGCCATCTGGTTAAGTGTGCGGCGAACAAGCTCCGACGGATTGGAATATCCGACGGCGTGCTTCGACATGCGCTCTTCCATTTCATGCAGGTGGCGATAGATCCAATCGTTGACGCCCTGAAGCCAGACCTCTGCATAACCCTTCTGACCCCAGCTCGAAAACGAGGGCTCGCAAACCTGATTGGTCGGAAATTCGGCAAGGTAAGCCGAAGGCGTAATCAGTTTTACTGAATCCTGCTCAAACGCGATTTTGCGGATAAGGAAATTCAGCCACTCCGGACCTTCATACCACCAATGACCAAAAAGTTCGGCGTCGTATGGCGCAACCACGATCGGCCGACGATCCATAATACCCGACAGGTATTCAACCTGCGTCTGCCGATTGTGCATGAAATTACCGGCATGTTCGGCGGCTTTGTTCAATGCTTTTTCATGATCATACGGGCCTTTTTCGCCCTCGGATCCGGTAATGCGATAATATTTTATTCCGGTATGGATTCGCTCACCGACCGGATCGATATATGGACTCACGTAGTCGAAGTCAAGATCGTAACCGATGTCACGATAGAAGTCGCGGTATTCGGGATCGCCAGGGTATCCGACTTTAGAGCTCCACACCGAACGCGATGATTCGACATCACGACCGAACGCGGCGACCGTGGTTCCACGGCAATAGACCGGCGCAAAGACACCATACTTCGGACGCGGCTCGGCGAAAAGAATTCCGTGTGTGTCTGTAAAGAAATATCTGATTCCGGCTTCGGCAAGAAACTGCTCGACACCTGGATAATATCCGCATTCCGGAAGCCAGATGCCGACCGGGTCGCGGCCGAAATAACGCCGGTACGAACCGACGGCAACCTGAATCTGAG
>CAIOZP010000594.1 GCA_903862805.1 uncultured Fibrobacterota bacterium | reverse complement strand
CCGTCGCAGCTTCCCGACACCGGCCAACGCACTTGCATACTTCACCGGATTGTCAAAATTTTTCCCGATGCATAAAACTTTCGGTGCATATAATCTCAGCTTCCTTGATCCGCTCAAAAGCAGCGTGGTCGATGCCGTCTCAGGCTCATGTATAATGATCCGCGCAGAACTCTTCGGCAAAATAGGCGGCTTCGATCCGGCCTTTTTCATGTACGGCGAAGACCTTGATCTCTGCGCACAGGTAGCCAAAGCCGGTTTCACGGTCTGGTACTGCGCCGAGACCTCTATCATTCATTTCAAGGGCAGAAGTTCGACACACAAGGCCATCAAAACCCGAATCGCGTTTTACGAGGCAATGATTCTTTTTTCCCGCAAGCACACCCACAGCTACGGGGCGTTCATGCCGCGATGGTTCATTGGTATCGGGATAATTCTGCTCGGCGGATTTTCCATTATGTCAACCGTCGCCAAAGCCTCGTGGGCTGCCATTACCGATCTCGTCCTGCTTAATACAATCTTTGCAAGCGTTCTACTTGTGCGCTTCCACATCAGCCACATGATCAATCCATACCTTGACAACACCTCGACGATTGTGCTCTGCCACTTGTTTCTTTGCGCCTCGTTCCTGACTGTTTACTTCATTCGCGGGATCTACAACGCAGGCAAATATTCTTCACGAAATCTGATCTACTCCACAATTCTTGCATCCGGAGCTTTTTCGATTTTGGCCTACCTTTTTGAAGAGTTTTCATTCTCGCGGCTGTCGTTCATGATCTCTTTCCCGCTCATTCTGGGTTCGACCATCTTGTGGCGAAAACTGACTCCCTCTTTGTCAAGACTACGCAGAAAAATCTACACAACCGGATCGGTAATAATAATCGGTAGCGGCGAAGTTGCACATCGCGTCATTCGCCAAATCGAAGGCGACAGTACGGCAGAAATCAAGGGTGTGATCATATCGGAAGCAGAATCATTTGCTACTGTTTCAGGCTACCCTGTTCTCGGTGCGATAGGCGAACTCGAAAGAATAGTCGGGGAGCTTGACCCATCGATGATCGTCTTTGCGACTCACGACAACTGGTACTCGCATGTAGTCGAAGCGCTGCCGACATTCAGCGGGAAAAATCTTGCGATCCGATGGGTCTCTCAAGACATATTCTCACTCGACAGCTCCGATCTTCCCGCCGAGATTCCGCTCAAGAATTTTTCTCTTTAAAAGCATCAGACACTCACGATGAATTTCCTGCCAGTTTTCGAAATATTCAAGAAGACCAGTGCCTTTTCGGCGATCAGACCTGTAGCCGGAAAGCCAATCAATCTGCGTTCTCTTCCCGGTGATTCCGATGCGTTTCTTGCCGCGTCTCTTTTTACAAAAGGAGAGACCGTTCTTGTGACCGTGCCCGATGCACGTGCACAGGAGCGACTTCGCCGCGAGATCATTTCGCTGACCGGCGAAAACAGCGTTGCGGTGATGCCATCGCGCGATGCGGTACCGTACAATATGAAATCACCGTTCGGGCCGATCACCGAAGAACGTCTTCGCACGCTCTCGCGCCTGCTCGAAGGAAAGCCGCTGATCATCGTGAGCACCTCGGCGGCGCTCCTGCAAAGAACACTTCCACCACGCGAACTATTCTCACGGATAATTAGCATTACAAGTGGTAGCGATGTCTCGCAGGAACAGCTTGCGCAATGGCTCAGCGACAGCGGATTCTCGCGCGAGACAATGGTCGAAGGGCCGGGGCAGTTCGCGATTCGCGGTGGCCTGCTCGATGTATATCCGTACGTTGCCGACAATCCGATGCGCCTCGAATTCTTCGGCGACACAATCGAGTCTATAAGAGAGTTCGACATCTTCCGCCAACGTTCGATTCGCGTGCTTGACAAAGCGGAAATTTTCCCGATGAAGGAATTTCTCATCTGTCAGGACGAAGTAAACGATGTAATTGACAAACTGGGATCGCACAAAGGTAGCGGTGACATTGACAAACTGCGACACCTCTGGAAAACGCAGGGCGATGCCGAAGGTGCCGAGTGGTTTTTGCACCATTTCGATCTTCCAACTGTTTCGTTTGCCGAATATCTTCCCGAAAAAACAATTGTTATCTGGGATGATGTCTTCAACACATCGCGCCGCTTTGACGAAGACATCGCGAACTACGAACGACACCTCGAACGCGTCCCCGAAGGACTTGCTGAATTTGTTTCAACGCCGAAGGATCTACTTTTC
Organism: uncultured Fibrobacterota bacterium; assembly: GCA_903862805.1. Lineage (GTDB taxonomy): Bacteria > Fibrobacterota > Chitinivibrionia > Chitinivibrionales > CAIOZP01 > CAIOZP01. Next base: position 2,618 of record CAIOZP010000594.1, on the reverse strand, counting down.
GATCCCAAAGAAATCTCTACGCGATTACGGCAATTTCCTTTTGTCAGTATCTCTGCGGAAGATGATGGAGAATCACTCTCACTTCCACTCGCAGAGCAGCCTTCATTCGGCGGCAACCTTGAGCTGATAGAACGCGACATCGTTGACAAAACGCGAATAGGTCTATCTGCAATCTTCGTCTGCGAAAACACAGGCCACGCCGAACGCCTTGATGAACAGATCAGGCAATCCGGCATTGTCATTCAACAGACAATCGGCTATCTCGAGAAGGGTTTTATCGACCAGAGTTGCGGACTTGCAATCTATTCCGAGATACAGGCATTCAACCGTCCGCGTCATGCGAGTGCGCCTGTAAAGAAAATCCGCAACGCCGCGCCAATCACGAGTTTTGATTCACTGTCGCAAGGCGATTTTGTGGTGCATGTCGATCACGGCATCGGCCGGTTCATGGGCACCGAGCGAGTGAACGTCGGCGGTGGTGCGCAGGATTGCATGGTGCTCGTGTTCCAAGAGAATGCGAAGGTCTATGTACCGCTCGGCGATTTCACCAAGGTGCAGAAATACATCGGCCGCGATGGCGATGATCCGACGCTCTCGCGACTCGGCACCGGCGCATGGGAACGTCAGAAAGAAAAAACCCGCTCGGCACTTCGTGAGCTGGCGAAGAATCTCGTGACGCTTTATGCGAAGCGGCAATATTTGTCGGGAATTAAATACGGACCCGACGGCCCGTGGCAGAAGGAATTCGAAGAGGCTTTTGTTTACGAGCCGACCGCCGATCAGGTCGCAGCGGTCACCGACATCAAGACCGACATGGAATCGGGGCGGCCGATGGATCGCCTCGTCTGCGGCGACGTAGGCTTTGGCAAAACCGAGGTTGCAATGCGCGCCGCGTTCAAGGCAGCGTCAACCGGTTACCAGGTTGCGATGCTTGCACCGACAACGATTTTAGCCTCACAGCACTATGCGAATTTTGTTTCACGCATGGCGGAATTTCCAATGAAGATTTCAATTCTTTCCCGCTTCCAGAGCGGTCGCGAACTAAAAGACGAAATCGCCAAAATCGCAAGCGGCGATATAGACATCGCAATCGGAACTCATCGCATTCTGTCAAGCGATGTGAAGTTCAAAAACCTCGGTTTGCTCATAATCGACGAAGAGCAGCGCTTCGGAGTCGCGCACAAAGAAAAGCTGAAAGAACTTCGTCACAGCGTCAACGTGCTATCACTTTCTGCCACGCCGATTCCGCGCACGCTGCACATGTCGCTTGCCGGAATTCGCGATATGTCAATCATCAACACGCCACCGCGTAATCGACTTCCCATCGAAACAAGCGTTGTCGAATACCGCGAGGAAGTTCTTAAAACCGCGATCGAAAACGAACTCTTCCGTGGTGGCCAAACCTACGTGGTTCACAATCGGATCAGAGATCTCGACGCGATCCGTGACACGATCGAACGGCTTGTTCCGCAAGCGCGGGTCATCTCGGCACACGGACAGATGGACGAAGACGAACTCTCGGCAATCATGAAAGCCTTCACCGCCGGTTCCTACGATGTGCTGCTTGCAACAACGATCATCGAAAACGGCATCGATATTCAGAACGTGAACACGATCATTGTCAACCGCGCCGATGCAATGGGACTGTCGCAGCTTTACCAGCTTCGCGGTCGCGTCGGGCGCTCGTCAGAACAAGCGTTTGCATTCTTTTTTGTCAAGAGTTTTGCCTCCATTTCCGATGTCGCGCTCAAGAGGCTCAAGGCTCTCGAACAGTTCACCGACCTTGGAAGCGGTTTCCAAATCGCAATGCGTGACCTTGAGATTCGCGGCGCAGGCAACCTGCTCGGCTACGATCAGCACGGGCCGATCGCCGCCGTCGGGCTTGAGATGTACAACCGCCTTTTGCGCGAAGAGATCGACCTGCTCATGGGCCGTGATCCTCATGATCTACCTATGGAAATCACCGTCGATCTGCCGGTGCAGGCTTTCATTCCAGCCGAATATGTTCCCGATGGACAAACACGCGTCCGTCTTTATCAGGACTGCGCTGCGCTCTCGACAATCGCCGAGCTCGACGACACAGAACGCGGCATGACCGACCGATTCGGCCCGATGCCAGATTCGGTCAAGGTGCTGCTGATGATCCTTCGGATAAAACTCACCGCGCGCACTGTCGGCATTTGCAAAGTCGCACAAAGCGAAGGAAAACTTTTGCTCACACTTTTCGGTGCAGCAGATCTTGTGAATGCAAAGGTGCGGTCGATTATCGGGTCGCAAACCAGACGCTACGAAGTTGCGTCCAGCGATGAGGTCGTCATGAAAACACGACTGTGCGAAACCGGAGAGCAGAACCGCCTCGGCGAGATACTTTCGATCGTTGCATCTTTTCCGAAATGACTTGTGATTGACAAAAGAGAACTGTCTATCAGAACCGGTATGCGAGTCCTGCGTAAACTTTTTTTGATACAGGATTGAAACCGAGCTGCATGGTCGCACGCTCATAGCGCCTTTTGTAAATGGCCGTTTTGATCCCACCAATTGTTCCAAGAGTCAAGCCACCGACTGAAACCGGAATTGCTGCGAACATGAGCAAGGTACCGATACCTTCTTCATCAATG
>CAIOZP010000593.1 GCA_903862805.1 uncultured Fibrobacterota bacterium | reverse complement strand
TGAAATCACGCTTCGCAGATCGACCAGCGCATCGCATCGGGCCAATGAATCGAGCAATGCCGGATGTTCTTCATAGAAACTGTTTATATCCGAAACGGCGATATCTTTGGGCAAAGGACAGCTTACACCGATTCCTGTTTTGTCAAGCAGAGAGCGACATATCGCTGCCGTTGCCGGAAGAGATGCGGCGATGTGTTTTCCTTTTTTGTCAAGGCAGCCGGAGAGTGTTGATAGTATCAGAAATGAAAAACACAGCCCAACTGGCCACCGTATATTCATGCTCTCCTCAGCGCCAGCCTGAACATAAATGTCATCATGAAAATTGCTGTTGCGCAGATAATTATCGCGCCGCCCGATGGAACCGAAATGTTGAATTGTATCGGCAGGATCACTCCGGCAGCGGCGGCGATCGTTCCAAAGATCACGCTCCAGATTACGAAGCCGCGAAGTGACCGGCAGATATTTCGCGCCGATGCCGCCGGAATTATCAGCAGTGCCTCGACGAGAATCGCGCCGACGATTTTGATAGACGCGACCGTAACCAATGCGAGCAAAACAACGAACATGTAGTTGATCGCCATCACACGAACGCCGCGCACTTCGGCGAGATCTGGTGCGAGGCCGGAGATCATCAGCCGGTTGAAGAAGACTGTGCCGAGCACGATGGCCGTTCCTCCGGAAATCACGAGCATCGTTATGTCGCTATAGCCCGCGGTGAGAATCGATCCGAAAAGGAAACTGTCGAGAATATGAATGTTTATCTTGCGTGTGACCGAAAACATCAGCGCCGCGCCAATTGCGATTGACGCCGAGAGAAAAACCGCGATAAGCGTGTCTTGCGACATGCCGGTTTTGTTGCGGCTGAAATTCAGATAGAGCGCGAAGAGTAACGCGAAGGCCGTGAGTGAAGCGTACGGTGCCGAAACCGGTTCGCCGAACAATATGCCCAGCGCGATTCCGGTGATCGCGGCGTTGCCGATCGAGCTTGAGAAAAATGCCATGCGCCGCACCACCACGATCGTTCCGACCGCGCCGAGTATCGGGCCGATGATCATCGCGCAGATCATCGAATTCACGACAAAGCCGTATTTGAATATCTCCGGAAGCCAGCCATTCTGCGCGCCGTTTTGAAGCAGATTCCGTATCGCGTCGTAGATCAGATCCATATTGTTTTCCCGGTGCCTTTTAGATTCGCGTCAATATAAATAACGGCTTGAAATGTTCTGTCTGGACTGCGGAATGGAAACGGTGACAATCTCATTTCTGTTTTCATTTCTGGTCAGGGAGCAGTGGATTGCAGTCTGGCGAACATGCGCTCGCGGGAGGGGCCGAGGTTGAAGCGGGTGAAGAAAGATGCGATTGTCTGATCGGACACTGTATTGTGAGTGATATTGAAACCGGCTTGAAGATCCTGACCGGCACAAACAGCCGGTAGATTGATCGCAATACCGGACGGTAAAACCATCAGAGGAGGACGATAGTCCGTTCCGAAAGTGTAGAACAGATTTACTGCATGAAAGATCCAAAAGCCGAATCTCGCGTTGTAGTCCACACTAACTTTTTTGGTGCCGGACGAAGCAGCGGAAGATCTGGAAGACGTAACATCTTTTGCTTGGTCGAAAACGTCTTTGATATTCATATCGACACCGGCAAACAGGCGGTTTTCCCAATAGGAACCGTTCCATGAGATTCTAAGGTCTGAAGCCTGCGTTTTGGTGCCAGTAACCGACTTGGAGATCAGGTTGTTCATGATTACACCGATCAGATTTTCGCCGACAAAGCGATGGGAAAAACGGAAGGTGGCGCCAATGTCCAGACTCATTCCAGTCTGCTTATCTATGGTCGTGTTGAAAATTCCGACATTTGTGCCGAGCGACAAGCGATTGAACGGACGAATTGAATAGGAAAGCATTGTCACAGAACGATTATCCTTAAATGATTCATCTGTGCTGTCTATTTTGCCGGTATAAATATTGTAGCTCGTGGATTGAATGGCATCTTTGCTGGAAAGTGCAAATCTTGATAGCCCGACAGTCTGCATATTTGAAACTGGAACAGTCGCACCGTATTCCGCAAGAGTGAATGCTCCGCCAAGTGTTGGTGCAAGAACTCCGCGAACCGCAGGAGCGTTTTCATCCGACATATATGCTGGATTTATAACTGGAGAATGCGTGGAAATAGCATCTCGCCAGAATTGCGAGATATAAACATCACCGGGAAGTCCTGCTGCAAAAAGAAGTACCGGAGCCATCGCCACCAGCAACCCCGCCTTCCCCAATCCGCCCAAAAAATTCCTCATTGTCAATCTCTCCCGAAAATGTGTTTTATGAAAAGGAAAATCAGACCGGTTTCCACCCGCCCTGCGATCTGGCAAATTCGAAGTATTCCATATCGTGGGTCAGGATGTGACCGACGATCCATTTGTGGACGAATTCCTTGAAGCGGGCGAGCGAGTCGAGATCGTCGAAGAGTTCTGTGCTTATCATCTGGAGCCTTGCGGTCAGTTCGTCGTGGAGAGCTTTGTGGTATTCGAGCTTGGGAAAGCCGATGTCTTTCATCATCTGTTCTTCGGCGGAAAAATGATCGGTGGTGTAGAGGTACAGGCGCATGATCGTGTAGTTGAGCATTCCTTTGTCGAGTGTGTCGGGGACAGTGTTGGCAATGCTGAAGATGCTTTTGTGCTGGTCGTCTATGTCTGCGCGACCGACCGAATACAAATCATCCCAGATAAACTCGACTGCCATTTTTGCTCCTTGTCAACCGCAGAAAAATATATGCAGACAATGTTCGCGGTCATTGCCTGTTATGCGAAAGGAACGCGCTTTCTTCTGTTGAGCCGGTGTCGTGAATTGTTGCGGCGACGCGGCTGATCTGCATGGATGTGTCGAGGAAGTTGCCGACATCCGTAATCAGCGTATCCATCTGCGCCGACCTCGCTTCGAGTCCGTGTCGCGCTCCGTCAAGCGTCCGGTAAATGGCGTAGATGCCGTGCGAGGCAATCACTTTGGTGATGAGCTTTGGGCCGAAGACACGGAGGAACGGATCCATGCAAGCCCAGCCCCGTGTTTCGGGCATCACCAGATCCCGTGATCCGCGAAACGAGATCATCGGGATGCGAACCATTCCAAGGGATGTCGTGTCGAAGATTCCACCCCAGCAGTTTATTACGCCTACAATATCTGCCGAGATTTGCTGTGGAATCGGGTTGCTCCGATCAGATTCCACCGGACGACGGTTTCCTGATGCGGCATCTTTGGCGCAGTGTATTGCAAGGTAGCCTCCGGCGGAAAGTCCACCGGCGAAGATCAGAGAAGAATCTGCTCCGAGTTCGGCGGCGTTGTATTTGACGAATCTGACGAGTTCCTCGACATCGTCAAGTGCGCGGTATCCGGCTTTGATCCAGCGTTTACGACTTGGAAAACCGAGGCCGAGCCGGTAGTTCGGCGCTATGCAAAGGAATCCTTTTTTTGCGAGGCCTTTACAAATGCGAACAACACCGGTGTCTGCTTTGTCTCCACCGTGGAAAGCTCCGCTATGGAGGAATATCACGACCGGTTTTTTCGCAACACATGGCGTGACCGGCTCGTAGCTGTCGTAGCTCAGTGTCTGCATTATGCCATGCACATTCCGGCAGGCGGTGAATTTCACGTCGTGAATAATGCGCAACGAATCCGATTTGGGAGGATCGCATTGGGCAGGAGCTGACGTGACGATTCCCAATGCAAAAATGGCCGCAAAAATACTCGACGAGACTTGGATCAGTTTCAAGGATTTTCCGATTCGTCAGGAACGTGAAGCGCCAAATTTCAAAGCGGAAATATATATGAGTGGAACACATGGGTTTTTGATTCGTGTCATTTCAGGCGAACTGCAAGCCTTTAACCCGAAGGTGCCTGCGAAATAATATTTTCGGGCAGCAAAAAGGGAGAACCATGTCAAAGAAAATCAAAGTCGGAATACTCGGCGCCACCGCCTACACCGGACTCGAACTGGTGCAGATCATATCACGGCACCCAGATGCCGAAATTGCCTTTGTGTCAAGCCGGTCCAATCCGGGAATGCCTATCGACGCAGTCTTCGGTGAGCTTTTCGGAATATGCGACATGGAACTCGTTTCACCCGAAGACGCGCAGAAGCTTTCTGCTGACGTGGTGTTTTCATGCCTGCCGCATGCGGTTTCGGCGGATCTTTGCGCATCATTTATCGATGCCGGAATAAAAGTGATCGACCTGTCCGCCGATTTCAGGCTGACCGATGTCGAGAATTATGCCAAGTGGTACAAGCACGCTCATCCACGGCCCGACCTTCTGCCGAAGGCCGTCTTCGGACTGTGCGAGCACAAGCGCGACGCGATCCGTTCGGCTTCGATCATCGCGAATCCGGGCTGTTATCCGACCAGCATTCTTCTGCCGTTATTGCCGCTGTTCAAGACCGAAGGCGTCGAGATCACCGGCGTAATCGCCGACAGCAAGTCCGGTG
>CAIOZP010000592.1 GCA_903862805.1 uncultured Fibrobacterota bacterium | reverse complement strand
GTTGTGTCAATGGGAAATGTATCAAAGGAACTTTGCGGTGGAACTCACGTTTCTGCTACCGGCGACATCGGTCTTATTCGCATCACCGCCGAAAGTTCGATCTCGGCTGGCATTCGTCGTATCGAGGCTGTGGCCGGTTTGGCGGCACTTGAACTCTTCCGTAAGAAGGACATGGCTCTTGCATCTTGCGCTTCTGCGCTCAAGGTAGGCGAGGCTATTTTGCCGACACGTGTTGCAGAACTTGCGGCCAAACTTAAAGAAACCGAAGCTGCTCTTGCAAAGCTTTCGGCCGAAAATTCGGCGAAGGGTGCACAGGTTTTTATCGACAAGGCGCTTGCGCTTTCCTCTTCTGTCAAGTGGGCTGTCGAGAATCTCGGCTCGCTTGACAAAGCGGCATTTTCCGGATTGGCCGATGGAATTTCCGATATCGTCAAATCAAAAAACCTCGACAGTGTGGCGGTGTTCATTGCCGCAGAAGTCGAAGGCAAGGCGATGTTCGCGGCTGCGGCTGGCAAGGCTGCGGTGAGTTCCGGCGTTCATTGCGGCGAACTCGTGAAGATGGCCGCGACCACCGCTGAGGGTGGAGGAGGCGGTTCGCCAACTCGCGCATCGGCTGGTGGAAAGAATCCGGCGAAGATTGCCGAGGCGCTCAAACTTGTCGGCAGTGCGCTTGCCGCAAAGGCCTCTTGATCATGGCCGCCGCAAAGGTTTTTGATGCAATATTAGCCGCGAAGAGCGCGGGTCGCAAGCTCTATTGGGTGCTTCTCGACCCCGACGATTTCTCACCCGAAAAGGGAGCTGAGATTGCCGCTCAGTCGCAGGCTGCCGGAGCTGATGGAGTACTTGTTGGCGGCAGTTTGCTCTACGCGTCACAGGTCGAGACCTTTGTCGCATCTGTCAAGAAGGCCGTTACAATACCGGTAATTTTATTTCCAGGCGATGCCACACAGGTCGCGCCAAGTGCCGATGCAATTCTCTTCTTGTCGTTGGTGTCAGGACGCAATCCCGATTTTCTTATTGGCGAACATGTAAAAGGCGCACCGCTCATTCGTGAGTACCAAATCGAACCGGTATCAACCGCCTACATGCTTGTCGAATGTGGTATTACCACCTCGGTCGAGTTCATGAGCGGAACACGCCCGCTGCCTCGCACCAAGCCGATGATCGCGGCCATGCATGCGCTCGCTGCGCAGTATATGGGCATGAAGCTGGTCTATCTCGAAGGCGGTTCCGGCGCATCAGAACCGGTGCCCAACGAAATGATCACGGCAGTTCGCAAGGTGGTTGATATTCCAATAATCTGTGGCGGCGGTATTCGTGATGCCGAAACTGCCATCGAAAAGGTGAAGGCTGGTGCCGATATTATCGTAACCGGAAATCTTCTTCGCAAAGCCGATGGACTTGAGGTAATGAAGTCGATCGCAAAAGCGCTAAACACATTTCAACAATAACAGGTTTTAGATGCGCAGAATTTTAAGCTCGCTGACAATCATACTCTCATTTCTCTTTTGTCAATTCGCATCTGTCAATGCGGCAGAAAAACTCACCGTGACATTTTTTGGATCAGCAAACTGTCGAGAGTGTGGAGAAATCAAAGAGGCAATTCTATATCCGCTCATGCAGGATCTCGATTCGGTGCTTGTCGTAAAAATAAAAGACATCGAAAAACCGACCGACATGAAGCTCTCGTTTGCTATGGAGAAAGCCTACGGCCTCACCAAGTCCTCGCCGCAGGAACTCTATCTACCCGACACCGTGCTATGCGGTTACGATGCGATCATGGCCGACGGCGAACGCTTGATCCGCAATTATGCTTCCGATAGATCTAAATGGAAGAGCAAGTTCGTTGTTGGCGACAGCACAGTGGAACTTGCAAGCACGGCCGATGTAATTCGCAAACGCATGGATACCTTCACGTTCATCGGCCTTTTCGCTGCTGGCTTTGTCGATGGAATAAATCCCTGTGCAATCGGAACGATGATCTTTCTCATCTCGTTTTTGGGAACACAAAAACGCAGACGGTCCGACATGCTCAAGATCGGACTCACATTCACCGCGACCGTATTCGTTACCTATCTGTCAATCGGACTCGGCACCTTCCGCATTCTTACTGCGCTGAAACAATTCTATTGGCTGTCGTTTGCCATTCGTGCTTTCGCTGTCACTGTTGCCGTTTCAGTTGCCGCAGTCTGTATTCGCGACGCCATCGTTTTCTATCGCACCCGCGATGTCAGCAAGATAAAAGATCAGCTGCCAAAGCCGATCAAGATGCTCATCCACAAAGTCATCAAGGGAAATCTCTCGTCCGAAAAAATTGTACTCGGTGCCATTGTCGCAGGTTTTGTGGTGACTCTGCTCGAGGGCGCATGTACTGCAAAAATTTATCTGCCGACCATTGTCGTTATGACCCAGCAATTCGGCTTTCGTGCAATCGGCTGGCTGCTTCTGCTCTTTTATAATTTTCTTTTTGTGCTGCCGCTACTTATCGTTCTCATCAGTGCAGCCTATGGTATGAAGTGGGAGAAGCTGGCGAAGTTCACACAAAACCATTTACCCTTGATGAAGGTTTTACTCGCATTGGTCTTATTGGCGATGGCGGCGTTTCTTACTATCGGGTGATTTTATGGGTAGGAATTTTTTATCGGTGATGATGGCGGCTGTTTGTGCGTTCGCGTTTGTCAATCAGGCGTGCGGGTTTGATGTCACGGTGGCGTTGAAGGGTGGCGGGAGTCTGATAACTGAAAGAGTGACAGGATCAGCGGGAAATCCGTAAGATTATCTTTGATCATTTCGAACTGATCATACGTGAGTGGGAACAGATGAATGCAAAAAAGATTGGATAAACTTCATGATATAACGGGTATTGAAATTAGTGATTCTCATTTGAAAATGGGCATTGACGGCCTTGTAATGTCATGGAAGCTCAGTGATATTTCTGCCCGTCTTGCATCATCATCAGAAATTGAACGAAAGATGTTTACAATAAGTCCAGCCGGTTATGGAATACATTGGCCGCTTTTGGATGAAGACATTTCAATAGCAATAATTTAAACCGTAAACCCCCAGCTTTACTGGGGGACTCGCGGAGTTAGACTTTTGCGGGATTCGAGTCACCGAAAGTATCCTTATCAACGGAACCGCTCAAAGTTCAATTAGATAAGGATACAAACG
>CAIOZP010000591.1 GCA_903862805.1 uncultured Fibrobacterota bacterium | reverse complement strand
GCGTTTTGCTGAAGCCTGGTGCGAAAGGTTCGATCAGCGAATGTCCGCTGAGTTTGAGTTTTCTTGCGGCGACAAGGCTCATGAGCCCTGTGAGCAAACCGATTCCGGAAAGAAGAGTGGCCGGTTTCCCGTCGGCGCCTGTGAGACCAATCGGGAAAATAAGATGACCTGAAATCTCGAGTCCGACCATGATCTGTCCGCCATCGAAGTTGCAGATCCATTTGTCGCCGACGCTCACAACTTTTGTCGAAAGGCCAAGCTTTGCCGCAGCGGCAGCGGTCATCAGATCTGATTCGATTGTGGTAATGAACCAGCGATCCGCAGGCTTTATTCCGCAGCATTCGATTTGATATTTCGCGAGAATGTAACCGCATTTATCGCCGTCGATAACGAAAACACCATCAGATGCCTTGTCATAGTAAAGCAGAAATCCGCGGTCGCCGTCACCGTCGAGTGCGATTCCATAGATCGAATCTTTTGCAGATGCTCGGCCCTTGTCGAAGAGAGAAGTGATCACTGCCGGAATTCCCGTTCCGTAAACTTCGGCGGGAAAATGTTCGGTGCCTTCGATCTCGGCGACTCCACATCCTCGGTTGATGTTTGAACCTTTCGGCGGCTCGTTTACCGAGCTCCACCTGATTCCCGTTTCGTCAAGCACTTTCGCGGCTATTGGCCCGAAAGATCCGTTCGCATCGTCGAGAATCAATTCGCATCCGTCAAGCATATCGGCAGTGTCTGGTGGAAGTACCACTCGACAGAGCGAAGTTGCCTGATCTATGGCCTTGTCGTGTTTCTTCACTGAACCAGTTGCAGCTGGCATCTTTTCGACAAAGCAGAAGTGGTACATAAGTGCCGACAGAACGTAATCGCCAAGTGCGCCCTCGGGAAGAAGTTTCTTGCCGTCGATAAAGAATTTGATGCCGTTCTGATTGGCCGGATTGTGGCTGGCTGTAAGAACAGCACCGCCGCGAAAACCGTTGCGGAGCATGTGCGCCGGAACGAATGCGGTCGGAACCACACCTATGTCTAACACATCAAGGCCGGCGCGACAGAAGCCCGATGCAACTGAACCATTCAGCTTCCAATCGTAAGCGAGATCACGGCCATCATTACCGATAACAACTATTTCACCCGCTGGCAGCAAGCCTGCCGCGCGACACATCTGCGCAAAAGCAAACGATGTTGTCTCTACAAGTTCAGGCGTAAAGGCATTGTCCGACAAAAGATCAGCCACGAAATTTTCTTTACAGGAGAGAACTACTTTGCCACGAATTCCATCGGTTCCCATGAAGTTAACACGCGTCTGAGTGAAGGCGACATCTGCCTTTTGCGCGTCAGTTCCTGTTGCCGTTTTGTAAAGCACAAGCGCCTTTGACATATCGACAACAAGCGGTGTTGGATATTTTTCAAGCCAACCCGATGAAAGAAGCGCCTCGATAGCGACGACATCATCATCACCAAATAGCTCGGCATTCTTTTCTGCCGAAGCCATGTCCTGAAGAAGTCCGCCTTTCAGAACATGTGCTGTCACATAGATTTTTTTTGCGGCTAATTTGCTCAGGGCCGAGGTATTTTTTGAAACGATGCTGTCGAAAACGGAACGATTCATTTCTCAATCCTTATATGGTTTTAGTTTGATAGATCAAGCATTGCCTGAAGCGACACCCTCGCCTTTTCGCGCACATCTTCAGGAACAGAAATCTCTTCCCCGCCGCGCCCTTCAAGGGCCGCAAGCAGATGATCAAGCGTCGTCTTCTTCATGTTTGGACATTCGAGCGATTCTGTCAACAGATGAAAGATTTTTTCTGGATTCTCTTTTGTCAAGGCGTGGATTATTCCTGATTCTGTTGCAATCACAAATTCGTTACGATCGCTCTTTCGCACGAAGTCGATCATCTGACCGGTTGATAAAACACCGTCGCATAAATCACGACAATCTTTTCTCGCCTCAGGATGAATCAGAAAAACGGCATTCGGGAACTGAAGTCTTGCCACCGAAATTTTATCAGCCGTGATTCGCATATGAGTCGGACAGAAACCGTCCCACAGAATCATCTCACGCCCT
>CAIOZP010000590.1 GCA_903862805.1 uncultured Fibrobacterota bacterium | reverse complement strand
TGTTCCTTGCGGGTCAGTCTCATCCTCTCGTTGGCACCAAGCCGCTTTGTCATTGGCCGATCCTTTCGAGAAGTCGTTCCGCCTGTTTCCAGATGTCGCCTGCGCCCATGAACAGCACACAGTCACCGCTTGACAAAGAGGGAACAAGCGCCTCTGGAACATCCTTAACCGCTTCAATAAAACGACAGGACTTATGTCCGCTCTTTCGCATCATGTCAATTATCGACAAACCAGAAACACCGTCGATTGGATTTTCTCGGGCTGCATAAACCTCACACACCACAACCTCGTCGGCACGCGAAAGAACATCGGCAAAGTCGGCGAGGAAGTCGCGTGTGCGGCTATAAAGATGCGGCTGAAAGACCGCCACTACTCTTTCGAATTTGCAATCGCGGGCCGCAGACAAAGTCGCCGCTATTTCGGAAGGATGATGCGCATAATCGTCGATCACTGTTATTCCGTTTTTGACTCCGGCCAATTCAAAGCGGCGCTTGACACCGGAGAATTTGGCAAGCGACTTGGCAACGTCCGCAAAGTCGGCACCGGTCTCGCAGGCTGCGGCAACAGCGGCGATTGCATTCTTCACGTTGTGGATTCCAGGAACCTTCAGTTCAACACGACCGAGCGATTCCCCTTTGTTAATCACATCGAAGGACACGCATCCCTTGACACATGCGACATTGACTGCACGGTAGTCGGCAGCTTCTGCAAGCCCACATGTAACAACTCTTGCCGAAAGTTTTGTGGCAAGAAACCGAACGTTTCCATCGTCAATACAGGCGACCACTGTTCCATAGAAAGGAACCTTGTCGGCAAATTCAGCGAAGGCGGCTTTGATATCGTCGAGATCTTTGTAGATGTCGAGATGATCGGCCTCGATGTTCGTTATCACCGCAACCGTCGGATGCATACGCAGGAATGAACGATCATACTCGTCTGCCTCGACCACCATTGTATCGCCCGAACCGGCGCGTGCGTTCGATCCGAAGTCCTTCGCGTGTCCCCCAATGAGCACCGTCGGATCACGGCCGAGATCGTGCATGATCTTGCCGATCATCGAGGTCGTCGTGGTCTTGCCGTGAGTACCGGAAACCGCAACGCAGAACTTCGTGCGCATGAGATCGCCAAGCATTGCCGCACGTTTCATAATACGGATTCCGTGATCATTCGCATATGTCAATTCGGGATTGATCTGAGAAATCGCGCTCGAATACACAACGATATCGGCATCCTTTACAAGATGCGGATCGTGGCCGTACTGGATCGCAATGCCAAGCCCTTCGAGCTGTTCGCTGGTCGCGCTTTTCTCGCGGTCGCTGCCGCTGATCGCGTAGCCCATGCGCAGCATTATCTCGGCCATCGGAGCCATGCCGGCGCCGCCGATTCCGACGAAGTGAATTCTTTCGCGTCTGTCAAGCACCGGCAATTTCCTTTTCGAGGATTGCAGAAGCGATAAGCGTCGCGGCCTTGTCTGGCGAGGCCGCCATTGCCTTTGCCGACATAGCGGCATCAAGCGATTTGTCGTTGAGAATTCTGCTGACAGCCTTCTCGGTGTTGTCGGCACAGTTCTGATCCTGAGCAACGCGAATGCCCCAGCCCTGTGTCTCGGCGTGGCCAGCGTTGTACCACTGATGATTTCCTGCCGACCACGGCAGCGGGATCATCACACATGGCAATCCGAAGAACGCGGCCTCGGCGAGGGTCGATGCGCCGGAGCGACAAACAAGCAGAGTCGCAACCATGTAGTACGGATACATATCGGCCATCGACTCGAACACAAACACGCCCTTGACACCTGCGAATAGGCAGGAGATTTTTGCGAAGCTGACCTTGCCTGTCTGCCAAATTATCTGGCGACCCGAACCTGCAAAACGACGCACCGCACTGACCAGCGCATCATTCATAGAAACTGCGCCCTGACTGCCTCCGCAGATGAGAATCGCGCCCTTGCTGCGATCAAATTCTTCAGGATAAGTAAACATGTCGTAGTTGCGATTGAGCTGACGGATCGGTGTTCCAACCAGTCGCGTTACACCCACCGCAGGTTTCTCCGCAGCAAGCGGACAGCCTAAGAATGTGCAGGCAGCCTTCGCAGAAAAGGCCCGATTGACGCGGCCCATAACGCTGTTCTGCTCGTGAATGTAATATGGAATTCCTGCCGCTTTTGCGGCGCGAAGAACCGGCGCGCAGACATATCCGCCAAATGCAATAACCATGTCGGGGCGATCTTTGTTGAAGCGACTGCGCACCACAAAACTCGCCTGCAAATATTTGATCATCGCCCTTATTGTCGAGAGTGAGAACCACGAAGAAATTCCCACTACGTCAAGCACTTCGATCTTTATTCCGTGTTCGCGACAAAGCTCGACCTCGCGGCTTCGCGTTGTGCCGATCCACACCAGATCGACATCGCGCTTCATACGGCGGAGCTCAAGAGCCACAGCGAGCGCCGGGAAAATATGGCCGCCTGTGCCGCCGGCTGTAATTGCTATCTTCATGTGCCCATTCCCTGTCTGCGACACTGCATTGAAATATTCAGAAGGATT
>CAIOZP010000589.1 GCA_903862805.1 uncultured Fibrobacterota bacterium | reverse complement strand
CACCAGATGCTTTCTGTCGGTTGAAATGTAGCCCTTCTTACGAAGCTGGGTCATGACCCTTGTTGCAGATTCGCGTGTCGTTCCGGCCATTTCGGCAAGGAACTGATGTGTCGGCGGATCGGTGATCACGATTTTCTTTCCGACACGCATTCCGCGTTCCTCGCCAAAACGCAGGATCACAGAAGCAATACGCCCATAAACGCTGAGTATTGAAAGGGCGTTAATATGCCGGTTAGATTTGCGGATTCTCTGCGACATTGCAACGAGCATCTGAATCGCAATTTGCGGACATTTACCCAGAAGTTTCATGAAGTCAGCGCGTGAAAGCATCAGCAGTTTGCAGTTGCTTGACGCGATTACAGTCGCGCTGCGTGGCTCGCCGTCGAGAATCGACATTTCGCCGAAAAAGTCTCCGGTGCTCAGAGATGCGAGGGCCGTCTGTTTCCCGTCGGCCGAAAGAACCAGGACTTCAACGCTTCCGGAAACGATTACGAAAAAAGCGTGGCCGGTAGTATCAGCCTGACGGAGAATCATGCAGCCTTCACCGAAACTGCGTTCGACCATCACGGACCTGATGGTGTCAATTTCCTTCATCGACAGTCGATGAAACAACGGCACCTTGGAGATGAACAGATTCGCATTGGCGACACCCATGACAGATTCTCTTCGTTGACGTTACCGGTCGTTTCCACGCAGCTGGAAAAATAGTTTTGAGCGGAGCACGGATGCGGAATTGCCACTGTGGCGTGCCGTTGGTATTTTACGGTTGCAGCTTTTTAAAAATAGATCGACCGGAAGCTTAATGATCCTTTTCAGATACATAATTCGCGAACACATCCTGCCGTTTGTCTACTCGATTCTTGTTATCGTTTTCATCTTCATGATGGAGACGGCCGTCCAGCTTTTGCGCGACATCCTGTATAAAGGACTCGACCTCGGTGTGCTCGTCGAACTCTTCGCAGTTGAGTCGGCGTGGATGTTCGTGTTGGCGGTTCCGATGGCGGTGCTGGTTTCAAACCTGATGACCTTCGGACGAATGTCGGCCGATAACGAGATAATGGCGATCAAGGCATCGGGGCGAAATCTGCTAACACTGCTCGTTCCGGTTGCTTTGGCGTCGGCGATTCTCGCTTGGGGAATGCTCGAATTTCACAACCGCGTTCTGCCCGATGCGAATCACAGGTCAGCCGCGCTGATCTCCGACATATCGCGCAAGAAACCGACCGCACTTATCGAACCCGGAATTCTGATAAAAGATTTCGCCGGATATGCGATCATGGTCAACGGCGTGAACACCAAAGAGGGCAAGCTCAGCGGCATAAAGATTTTCACCGACGTTCCAGGGCAGGATCGCGCCGTGGTCGTTGCCGACAGCGGTCGCATCGAGCTGACAAAAGACGAGCGTTATCTAATGCTCACGCTCTATTCCGGCGAAACGCATTCGCGCGGGAAGTCCAGCGGTGATGGCGATTACATGATCGCCCGTTTCAAAGAGCAAAAGGTTTTCATCGAAAACGTTGACAGCCGCCTGCGCCGAACCGATCGCGAGTTCCGTGGCGACCGCGAGAAAAGCGCTACAATGCTTTTGAAGGATGTTGATGGCTTCAAAAAGCAGCTTGCGAACACGATGCACAACTATCACGAACGGCTTGCCCAGCTTGACCAAAAGGCAATGACACTCGATTCGCTTGTGAAAGTGGCAAAGCCCTCGCAGGGAATCGTTCCCGACAGCGTCACGACATTTGATAAATGGACGAAGGCGGTTCCGGGACCGCGAGATCTGAGCACGCGCGAGTTCACCGGTCAGACCATGAATGCGCACTCCACCGGTGCCGACATTAAACGGCAGGAGGAACGCATCGCCGGATTCGAGGTCGAGATCCACAAGAAATACGCAACCGCCGCTGCCTGCTTAGTATTTCTGCTGATCGGTGCACCACTCGGTATCATGGCAAAACGCGGCGGCATCGGTGTCGGTGTCAGCTATAGCCTGTTCTTTTTTATTGTCTATTGGGCGATGCTTATCGAAGGCGAGGATCTCGGCGACAAGCTGATTGTCACGCCATTCTTCGCAATGTGGTCGGCGAATATTCTGATGGGAATTATTGGGCTGATCCTTCTTTTCCGCATGGTTCGTGAGCGCTCGATAATCAGTATCAACCTGAGTTTCATTCCGAAGTTTTTCAGTGCCGTTTTTGCACGGAAGAAAAGTGATCAGCCGGTTGTCGTGATAAAGCACCGCAGTCGCGGATTTGCAGACAGGCTTGTTCGTCTGCCGCAGTTCATCTTGCAATTTCTTATCGGAAAAATGCCGGCATATCTCTTTCAGATTTTTGTCGGCAACCTGATGCTGATAACCATCGGCCTGCTGATGCTTTTCATCGTGGTCGATTATGTCTCGAACCTCAACAAGTTCAGCGGCGCAACGATGGCGCAGGTCGGACTTTATTACTGCTATTACAGCGCATGGTTCATAAACGTGATCTTCCCGATTGCCGTTCTGCTCGCTTCAATGTTCGCCATGACAATCATCTCGCGCACTCACGAGCTTACCGCCATGAAGGCCGCAGGCATGGGGATCAAGCGCATTACATATCCACTTCTTGTTTTCGGATTGCTGCTTTCGATCGGCAGTTTTTATCTCGGCGAGCTGATCCTTCCGATTGCAAACAGCAAGCGCTACGATCTTCAAGAAGACATGAAGGCGAACGATACAGGCATCAAACGCGCTGCCGGTTCGCACGGAACAGCTTACGCCTACCGCAATTTTTATTACTTCTCCGACAAAAACACGACCTACAGTTTCGAGGAACTCCGCACAGCGCCGTTCTATTCGCGCGGTGCGAGCCGTGTGCAGTTTTCCGGCAACAGAATTGCAAAACGGATTGACGCGACGCGAATGGACTACGTCAACGGCAAATGGACTTTCGTCGGTGCCGCGATCCGGACATTCGCAGACAGCGGCAAATGTTCGCTTGCTCATGTCGCGCTGTTGCCAGATTCCATTCTCCCGGTCAATCCCGATCAGATGGTCGCTCCGATAAAAGAGATCGCCGAGCTTTCATACTGGGAAATGAGTCAGCAAATCAAAGCCGCCCGAATGCGCGGCGAAGACGCATCACGGTATCAGGCCGATCTCGACTTCAAGGTGGCGCTGCCATTCATGAATTTCGTCGTCATGCTTGTCGGACTTTCGATCACTGCGCGTGTCGGTCGCAAAGGCGGAGCCGTCGCGTTCGGAATGGGTCTCGGCCTTGTATTCGCATACTGGATCGGCTCGCAGTTCCTTCTTGCCCTGGGCAAAAACGGAACGATGAATCCGACCGTTTCCGCATGGATCGGCAATGTGCTTTTCCTTGTGATCGGATTTCTTTTATACCAGAGGGCATCGAAATGAGCGACAAGAAACACAGCGTCCTCATCATCGACGACAACCACGACACGCTTGACATGATGGAAATTTTTCTGTTCAAACATTACGAGATCCACACGGCCATGAACGGCTTCGAGGACTTTCAGCTCGCGCAGTCGCTCAAGCCGTCCTGCATCATTACCGACATCATGATGCCTGTGATGGACGGGATAAAATTCTTCAACAGTCTGCGTTCCCGCGAAGACACATCAAAGATTCCGGTGATCGCCATGACCGCTTTCATGAAGCCGGTCACGACGAAAAGTCTTCTGTCAATGGGCTTTGCCGAAGTGATGACAAAACCATTCAAACTTGCCAATGTGCTCAAGACCGTCTCCGCCGTGATCGACCGGAGTACCAACAACATCGCCGATGAACATGACGTTCAGGGTTTTCTGTGCCATACGTTTTGCTTTAACCTGTTTTATTATTTGAAACTGATGTGCCTGAAGTTACACATTGCCTTGCAGAATGAACAATCTTTTTTGCCGTGGTGTGACAGAAGAGATGCTGCAAACCATCGGCAATTAATGATT
>CAIOZP010000588.1 GCA_903862805.1 uncultured Fibrobacterota bacterium | reverse complement strand
GTCGGTTACCCCTTTGAATTTTTGAATACCGTGAAAGATTCCGTTTATCGGATCTGGTTAAAGTCCGTTACAGCAATCGGAGATTCTATTGTTGGAGTTCAAACCTGGGGCGAGATATCCGCAGGTGATTCGATTCGGATTTGGGTGCCTGTATATAATCCGTACAACTATCGGGTAAAAATTTCTGATAAGCAGGGTAATATCCAGGATGATTCTCTCAATATCCGCCGTCCAATCAATATTACCGCAATCCGTACCGACAATGTGTTGTCCAACGCAACCTATTTTGACAACAATGCCGACGGAAAGATCGATTTGCTCTTTGTTGGAATGAGTGGCCCCGACTGGACGGGCAATGTCGATGCCATCGCCGGTTCGATCGTGCTTCCATCTGGCAGGAATTTCAAAAAGATAAGCTGGAAAGCATTGGCAGATGGAATCGGATTCACGCTTGATCAGCAGTCGGCCGTCATCAATACTGCGATAACATCTGCCGATTCAATATCTCTGCCGAATGATCTCACGTTTACAAATGCGAAATCGGTTCTCAAGGGATCTCTCCTTCCCGCCGACAAAGTCGCACCAGTGATAATGACTGCGTCCTATGTCGATTCGATAGCAGTCGGAGCGCAAGAAATTCTGACACTGACTTTCTCCGAAGCGCTGTCTGCGATTGACACAAGCGAACGTTCGTCATTCTCGTTTCTTGCGACATCTTCGGGACAAACCTATACAGCGAATACCGCATTGCTTGACATGTCGGGAACAACGGCGCGATTAATTGTGACCGCAATTTCCGGTGCCGGGAAGATCGTCAATGGCGATTCGATAAGGATCAATGCAGCAGCGATCAAAGGGATCAGCGATCTTGTTGCTAATACGCAGACCAATGCAACTAATATTCGCAGACCGATCAATGTTCAGACCATCGGCGGAAAATTCCCGACGATCGCTGGCGAGATCTTCGATGCCAATGCCGACGGAAAACCCGACAGTATCGTGATCACTGTGAGCAAGGGAAACTCCGACAGCGCATACACCGCGGACTCATGCACGAAGGCATCGTTCGCTTGGCCGACAGCGACTCCGCTCACTTCGCTTGGATCGTTTACTACTTCGGGTGGCACACAAATAATCGCCGGTAATGTGACCGGTATTTCGCAGTACTTGACAAGTGGCAATGGCGCGGTAATGGGAATTTTTGGAACGGCCAAAGATTCTGTGAGCGGAACTCTGGTTGATAAGATTGCACCGGTAATTGTCAGTGCGAAATATATCGATCTTGTAAACGGCGCCGACACGTTGATCGTTACTCTTTCGGAAGCCGCCGCCGGTTCACTTAGTGGCAAGCCTTTCGAGATTGGTCAGAGCGGAACATTTGCAACGCCGACTCTTGTGAGCAACGGCAATAGTGGTTCAACTTACACATTTGTAATCTCAAGCGGCAGTGCTCCGGTCAGCGGTGATTCGATCTATATCGCCACGGCTTTTGGTCTTGCAGATTCTTTGGCTAACGTTCAGAAGAACCCGAATAATATTCGTCAGCCGCTTGACATAATGCGACAGACCAGTTTCAGATTCTGGTATGTAGATGTCGGCCCGCAGCCGGATGGTCTTATCGATTCTGTTGTCGTTGAGCAGACATCAGGAATATCTTCGTCAGCGTTCGACTCTGCTTTTGCCGCAGTGATAAAAAAGGCTCTTCCTGCTGATAGAAACCTCAGCGTTGGAACAATTGCCTATCATGCAAACGGATTTGCAATCGCGGTCTCGCAGGCGAAGGGAACGGTTCCACAAACTGATATTCTTGCCGGTGACACTATCGCATTTGTCAATGTTGTCGAGGCCGATGGAATTCGTCTCGGCCCGCAGACCGTGCTTGCAGAAGACAGCCTTGCGCCGGTGATTACAAGCGCGAGTTACACCTATGGTCATATCACAAATTTTGGTCAGACCAGAAAAGATCAGCTCGAGGTTCATTTCTCGGAAGCTATCAATAACGGAAAAATCCCAGGCGATCTTTTTCAGTTCAAGAGCGGAGCTTCGA
Organism: uncultured Fibrobacterota bacterium; assembly: GCA_903862805.1. Lineage (GTDB taxonomy): Bacteria > Fibrobacterota > Chitinivibrionia > Chitinivibrionales > CAIOZP01 > CAIOZP01. The sequence continues at coordinate 1,250 of CAIOZP010000588.1, read as the reverse complement.
CGATGTATTCGGCAAGTGAGCTGATTCTCATTTCGTCAAGCGGAGATACGAGTTTTACATTCGAAGACACGCTTATCGGTCAGAGTTTTGTAGGTGATGATGACAGTCTCGACCTTCGCGGAATGGTCGGAGTGAGCGACAAGAACAGCCTTGAGCAGAAGCGGGGAACAGTTTTCGTTCCGATCAAAGTAGGTGACTTCATACCAGACTTCGAGGCGAAGGTTTTCCCGATTCCATTCTCGCTCAGCGGTAGCAATAACGCCGAGGTTCACATGGGTGAATTCAAGACAGATTTCCAGATCACCAACCGTCCCGACGGTGTGTTCATGATCTATCGGCCTTATGGCCCGTTACCAAGTGGAATGAATCTGACTGGCGAAATGAAGGTGTATGATGCCCTCGGAAATCTCATCAAAGAGATTGACGCAAGCGAATCTTACATCACTCCGACCAAGGCACTGATCATTCCGTGGAATGGCAAGAATAGTAATGGACGTAATGTCAGCGGTGGAACTTATGTGGCGATGGTAAAGATCTTCAACAACGGAAATCCCGTGCCTTTGGGTGATGCGAGAAAACAGATGATGGTGATTGTGCACTGAAATGCCGAGGATGAGCATGCAACTATCAAATAAGGATTTTCAATTATGAAGTCAATATTTTTCACGCTGACGGCATCTACAGCTTATGTCACAATGCGGAATAACGTATTCGGTGGTCTGCCTTGGAACATCTGGCCGACGATTACTCTGAATAATGCGTTTGCATTTACCGCGCTTGTTTTAATAGTGATTTCGATTATCCAGATGCGTCTTTCCAACACAAATTCTTTTGTAAAGAATATCTATGCCGCTTGTGTTTTTGCGACGCTTCATCTTGGTATGGTTCCCTGTTTTTCACATCTGAGTTATAACACTTCTCCGATCGCACTTTTTATCTCAATGGGGCTGGGATTTCTTTCTCTTTTCTCTTTGTATTTTGCGACTGCATGGTGTAACGACATTGACAAAAAAGTAAGTTTTGTTCTGTTCTCATTAGTCGCATTCGTTATTGGACTGCATTCTCTATTCCTTGGTTTTTCAAGCTGGTTTGTTCCTTCGAAATGGCCCGGCATGATGCCTCCAATATCTCTGATTTCATTCCTGATGGGTTACTCTGCTTTTGTAGCAGCGTGTTATATGACCCGGGTATTTTGGGCGGAACATTTTCCTCCAAAAGAACCAAAGGCTGAATACCGAAGAAGTAGGCGC
>CAIOZP010000587.1 GCA_903862805.1 uncultured Fibrobacterota bacterium | reverse complement strand
GGGTGTTTGGGTCACATCTTCCTTAGCGGGTCTAAGGGGTGGCTAACCCCTTCCTTCTTATTCTTCTGCCTTCCTGTCTTAATTGAAATCAAAGAAATTTTAAAACCATAAATAGGAGAATCCAGCATGTCGATTCCTGCAAACCTCAAGTACGCGGCATCCCACGAATGGGTGAAGATCGAAAACGGAACCGCGACCGTTGGCATTACCGATCACGCCCAGGATGCGCTTGGCGACATCACCTTTATCGAACTTCCAAAGGTTGGAGCCAAGGTCGTTGCTGGTAAAGAGTGCTGTGTTGTTGAATCGGTGAAGGCTGCTTCGGATATTTATGCACCGATCTCCGGAACGGTTTCCGAGGTCAATGGCGAACTCGAAACCGTGCCAGAGATCGTGAACAGCGAGCCTTACGGCAAGGGTTGGATTTTCAAACTCACAGGAATCGACGAGGCGGGTCTTGCAAAGCTTCTCGACGCAGCAGGATACGAAGCGAGCATTAAATGAGCTATATCGCAAATACCGACAAACAGCGCGCAGAAATGCTCGCAGTCTGCGGAGTGAAGAATATCGAGGAACTGTTCCGCGATATTCCTGCAGACAAACGGCCGAAGAGTTTCGATCTGGCCGAAGGGAAATCCGAGCTTGAGGTTGTGGCGCAGCTTACAAAGATGGCGGCCAGCAACTATACGCATCTTGTCAATTTTGTGGGTGCGGGTTTTTACGACCATTTCATTCCGGCGGCTGTTGATGCGCTTGCATCTCGCAGCGAATTCTACACAGCATATACTCCGTATCAGCCGGAGCTTTCGCAGGGCACGCTTCAGTCGATCTACGAATTCCAGACCGACATGTGCCGCCTTACCGGGCTCGACGTGAGCAATGCCTCGGTTTACGATGGTGGAACAGCCTTGTACGAAGCCTGTCAGATGGCGATTGCCCAGACCGGCCGTCGTCGCATTGTGCTTGATGGCGGTGTGAATCCGATCTATCGCACGATGCTGAAGAGCTATACAAAAAATCTCGATATTGAATTTGTTGAAATCGCAGTCAGCCATGGTCAGAGTGATCGTGCGGCTCTTGCGAATGCAATGAATGAAGATACGGCAGCGGTCATTCTGCAAAACCCGAATTTCTTCGGTGCAATTGATGACCACACCGACATCGCCGAGATGTGTCACGCGAAGGGCGTTCTGGCTGTTCAGTCGGTTTATCCGCTGGCGCTTTCGCTGATCAAGAGTCCGGGCGAATGCGGCATAGATATCGCAACCGGCGAAGGTCAGTCGCTTGGTATTCCGCTGTCGTTTGGCGGCCCTTACCTTGGCTTCATGTGTGCGAGAAAAGAACTTTCCCGCCGTATGCCCGGCCGAATAGTCGGACGCACTGTTGATACAGAAGGCCGTGAAGGATTTGTCCTTACGCTTCAGGCCCGCGAACAGCATATCCGCCGCGAAAAGGCGATTTCGAATATCTGTTCCAACGAGGCACTTTGCGCGTTGAGGGCACATGTGTATCTTTCGCTTCTTGGAAAAGAGGGGTTGAAAGATGCTGCTGAGCTTTGTTTACAAAAGGCGAATTACGCGAAGATCCGGCTTGAGGCTGTTAGTGGTGTTGAGGTGATGAAATCGTCGCCGATTTTTAATGAGTTTACGATTCGGATTAATAAAGATGCCGGTGACGTTGTTGGCGCGCTTATAGAGCATGGGTTTGCTGGTGGGTTTCCGCTTGGTAGGTATTATCCGGGCATGGAAAATTATTTGTTGATTGCTGTGACGGAGAAGAGAAGTAAGAGGGAGATTGATCAGTTTGTGGCGGCTTTGGAGGAGGTTTTATGTCAATAGGTTTTTTAAGACATAAGACAATTAAGACAGAAGACATTAAGACACAGGAAGGGCTCCCGCCCTTAGACCTGGTAAGGAAGATAAGTTTTACATTATCTCCCCCCAACGCCCCTCAAGGGGCTAAGAATCGTGGCTCCAAATTTTCGGCTTCGATTCAGTATCCGGCAAAAGCAAGGTTTGTAACTTCATTTTTGACCGGAAGAGCGTTAGGCCGGACGGAGGGAAAACCCGATAGAGAGCATAGCGAACGTCAGGGTTTTGTGCGAAACGAAGTGGGCACCGACCGGAGGGTAGTCCGTAGGAGGGCCGCCCGGCGCCGACCCGTTGCCACTTTGCACAGAAGTCCGAACGCCGGGAACGCCCAAAAATGCTCATTGAAAGCGTGGTATTAAAAATGACTATTATCTATAAAAAATCTGTTGTTGGTCGTCGAGGCGTCACGCTTCCTAAATGTGATGTGCCGACAAAATCTGTCATCCCAGAAAAGTTTTTGAGGAAGACAGATACGGGGCTTCCTGAACTTTCTGAGCTTGACGTTGTGCGACATTTTACTGGACTTTCGCGTAGAAACTACGGACTTGATACTAATTTCTATCCGCTTGGCTCCTGCACGATGAAATACAATCCGAAGGTTGCCGAGAAGATTGCGGCGCTGGGTGGATTTGCTGATCTGCATCCGCTTCTTCCGCAGCTTCGCAATGGAGGGGCTCTTACTCAGGGCGCGCTTGCGGTTGTTTACGAGTTGGAACAGATGCTCAACGAGATTTGCGGAATGAGCGCATTTACGCTTCAGCCAATGGCCGGAGCTCATGGCGAACTTACCGCGATGATGATGATTGCTGCGTATCATCGCAAAAAGGGCAACCGCAAGAATGTGGTGCTCATTCCCGATGAGGCGCATGGAACAAATCCGGCATCGGCTGCGATTGCAGGCTTCGAGGTTCGCACGATTCCGACAAATCCGGAAACAGGTGCGCTCGATGTCGAGGCGCTTCGTGCTCATGTCGATGAACATACTGCTGCACTTATGCTGACCAATCCAAACACGCTTGGTCTTTTTAACGCTGACATCGGTCGGGTTTCCGACATTGTACATGCGGTCGATGCGCAGCTTTATTACGACGGCGCGAACCTCAACGCCGTGCTTGGCAAGTTCCGTCCGGGTGATGCGAATTTCGATGCGGTTCATGTGAATCTGCACAAGACATTCGCTACTCCTCACGGCGGTGGCGGGCCGGGATCGGGGCCTGTCGGTGTGAGAAAACATCTCGAGGAATTTCTGCCAGTGTCGCGTGTTGTCAAGCGGACTGACGGTACGTTGGCGCTCGATTATGATTATCCGGAATCCATAGGCTATATCGCGCCCTTCTACGGAAACTTCGGGGTTTGCCTTAAAGCCTATGCATACATATTGCTTCTCGGCCGTCAGGGTCTGATTGACGTATCGGAAAACGCGGTGCTCAACGCCAACTACGTTATGCATTCGCTGAAGGATCACTTCGATATTCCTTATGTCAATCGCCCCTGCATGCATGAGTGTGTGCTCACGGCTGCAAAGCAGACAACTAACGGCGTGCATGCGCTTGACGTGGCGAAGGGATTGATCGACCGCGGGTATCATCCGCCGACAATCTATTTCCCGCTGATCGTTAAAGAAGCGCTTATGATCGAGCCGACCGAAACGGAAAGTCGCGAGACACTCGACGGATTTATTGCTGCAATGAAGGATATCGCCGACAAAGCTGCAAGCGATCCCGACAGCCTGCATAAGGCACCGGTAACCACTCCGGTAAGCCGTCTTGACGAAACGCGTGCCGCCAGATCCATGGACCTGATTTACAAGGAATGACAAAGACCGAATGAAACTGAAATTCATCTATCCGAAATTCAACAAGTTCCTCGAGACGTATCCCGAACTCGCAGAATTTCCGCAGATCGCAGCGACTTGGGCCTACACCATGCCTCCGGCAATGGGTATCCCGATTCTCGCCGGGCTTCTGCCGAAAGACGTCGAGTGGCATGTGCAGGATCAGAATGTCGAGCCGATCAATTTCGACGATGACTCCGATATTATCGCGATCAGCTTTTTTACACCGCAATCCGGTTATGCCTATGAACTTGGCGACGAGTTCCTCAAGCGTGGCAAGACGGTGTTCATGGGCGGTATGCATCCGTCAATGATTCCCGACGATTGCCAGTCGCATTGTCCGAGCCTCTGTGTTGGCGAAGGCGAAGGCGTTTTCCAGCAGATGATCGAAGACTTCCGCAAAGGTTGTCTCAAGCCCCGCTATAAAGCAGAAGCATATCCGACTCCTGAGCAGATTGCAAAACCGCTCAAGGGAATTTTCGACACGCAGGATAAATACGACTGGCATGCATCGCTGATTTCTGTGACGCGCGGCTGTCCGTTCAAGTGCGACTGGTGCAATGTGCCGGTTTATCAGGGAACGAAAACGCGCCTTCGTCCGATAGACGATGTGGTTGAAGATATCCGCGAGCTGTCGGGTCAGGAATTCTACATCACCGACGACATGATCATGCTGAACCGTCCTGCGATTCAGCGTTACATGATGGAGCTGTGCGATCGTATCAAAGATTTCAATGTGAACATGTTCATGTCGTGTTCACCGGCGATGAATGCCGAACCGGCATACCTCGATGCAATTGCCCGCGCCGGTGCGAAGAGCATGTACACGGTGTTCGCATCCGACCCGTTCTCGGCCCGTTTTTATGCGCGGCATCCGGGCATCTGGGAACGTACGATTGATCTGGTCAAGCAGCTCGAAGATCGCGGCATCCGCTTCTTCGGTTCCTTCGGTGTCGGCTTCGACTGCACATACGAAGATCAGTTCGACCTGATCCTTGAGTTCTGTCACAAGGCCGGAGTCAAAACCGCCGAGTTCTTCATCGCGACACCGTTTCCCAACACACCGTTCTGGGATCAGATCATGGCAGAGGATCGCTTCATCCTTCCACGCGATTGGAAGAAGTACAACTGTGCCAATGTCGTGTTCAAGCCGAAGCACGTTACCGAGCAGCAGCTCGTCGATGGATTCGTCAAACTCTGGAAGGAATTCTTTCAGGGCGCCGATTTCGAAGTCGGTCTCAACACCTTCCACCAGAAAGCGGAGAATATTCTCAAATCAAGAGAGTATTCGCAGGCTGTCAAGGATGCGGTCGCGAGAGGTTTGGCGAAGCAGCAGCAGAAGTAGTTTACAAAGAGAGAATTTTTTGCTTTGATATGATGAGGGCGGGACTTTTGCGGTTCCCGCCCTTTGTTTTGGAGAAACACTCATTTCATAGCCATCGTAAAAATCAGCTCAAGTGCAACTGCGGTTTTTATGACCATCCAGCGGTTGCTATATTATCCACCTGCAGTAAACCACCTTGGAGAAAATCAAAATGACGAATATCAGACTGTCCGCAGTAACACTTCTTCTTTTAATCGCACTTGCTTTCGCACAGGAACCGAAGCCGGTTTACAACGCATCGGTCAAGTCGGTGACTATCCTTAAAACCGATACGACATCAGTGGGGCAGCGCATTGTTTATCCGGATGTCAAAAATGCCGAAGTCACCGGACTTCGTGTGACGATCCCGCCGGGTGCCGAAACCGGTTGGCACAAGCACACGGTTTCCGGATATGCTTACGTTCTGAAGGGCGTGCTTACAATCGAAACCGAAGATGGAAAGAAACTCACCTTCACCGAAGGTCAGTCATTTGTTGAAATGGTTGACAAAATGCACAACGGAAAAAATAACGGAAGCGAAGATGTCGAGTTGATTGTGTTCTTCCCCGGACAAAAGGGGACGGCGTTTACCTTGAAAAAGTAACTCGCTGCCATCCGTGAGCGTTCTGTCGAACAT
>CAIOZP010000586.1 GCA_903862805.1 uncultured Fibrobacterota bacterium | reverse complement strand
TTTCTCCAACGGGGACACAATTCAAACTGAAATCAATTCCGAGCTTAGCGTTCTTTGGCCTTTTCTGCATACTTCTTACGAAGATCTTCAGCAACGCTTGTCGGAACCGGCCCGTACTTGAGGAACTCCATCGTGAACTCGGCCTTGCCCTGAGTCTGTGAACGGAGGACCGTTGAGTATCCGAACATTTCGGAAAGCGGAACGTCGGCATCTACACGGCAGAAGCCATGCTCTTCGGTAGTTCCAACGATCATGCCACGACGCTGGTTGATCGAGCCGAGGATGTTGCCCTGGAACTCGGTCGGCCCTTCGACGGAAACACGCATGATCGGCTCAAGGATCTGCGCACCGGCCTTCTCGTAAGCCTGACGGAACGCACCGATACCGGCCATCTGGAACGCCATATCGGAAGAGTCAACCGCGTGGAATGAACCGTCGTTGATGGTGACCTTGACACCGACGATCGGGAATCCGATGAGCGAGCCCTTTGCAAGACAGGCCTTGAATCCCTTGTCGCAAGACGGAATGAATTCTGTCGGAATAAGTCCGCCCTTGATCGCGGAAACGAATTCGTAATCGGACTCGGAATTTGGTTCCATGACACCAGCAACGCGACCGTACTGACCCGATCCACCGGTCTGCTTTTTGTGGGTGTAATCGAAGTTGGCGGCACGGGTGATCGTCTCACGGAAGGCGACCTGAGGCGCGCCAACATTGAGCTCGACACCGTACTCACGCTTCATGCGCTCGATGTAAACGTCGAGGTGAAGCTCGCCCATTCCACGAATGATCGTTTCCATAGATTCTGGATCGACAAAGGTCTGGAAGGTCGGGTCTTCTTTCGTAAAGCGGTTGAGCGCCTTTGACATTCCGTCGGAAGATTTCTTGTCCTTCGGATTGATCGCAAGCGAAATAACCGGCGAAGGAACGAACATGGAAGTCATCGAAAGTTGAACAGACGGCGCACAGAAAGTGTCACCGGATGCGCAGTCAACACCGAACAAAGCGACGATGTCACCCGCGACCGACGTTGAAATTTCTTCCATGGAATTCGAGTGCATTTTGCAAAGACGTCCAACCTTGAACTTGCGTCCGGTCTTGATATTGACAAGCTCGTCGCCGCGCTTGACAAGTCCCTGATAAACTCGAATGTATGTAAGCTGACCGTACTGACCGTCTTCAAGCTTGAATGCAAGTGCAACCGGAGGAGCCTCTGCATCAAGAGCGTTAAGCTCAACTTCTGCTTCGTCTTTGGTAATATCAAGAGCAATGTTGCGACGTTCGCCTGGAGACGGCAGATAGTCAAGAACACCGTCGAGAAGGAGCTGAACGGATTTGTTCTTGTAAGCAGATCCGCAGAAGACCGGCACGAACTGAAGGCCGATTGTTGTTTCGCGAATAACCTTCTTAAGAAGGTCGACAGTCACGTTTTCTTCAAGGATTGCTTCCATGAGTTCATCGGATAGCATTGAAAGAGTATCAAGCATGATCTCGCGACGTTCTTTTGCCTGAGCAAGAAAATCAGCGGGGATTTCTGCTTCTTCAATAATCTCGCCACTCTCACCACGACTGTAGTAAGCCTTCATGCGAACGAGACAGATAACGCCCTCGATCTTGTCCTAAAGACCGATGGGAATCTGAACCATCGAAGCATTAAGTCCGAGTTTTTCTTTAAGCTGAGTGCAAACCTTGAACGGATTGGCACCGGTACGGTCGCACTTGTTGACAAATGCGAGACGCGGTACGCCGTAGCGCTTGAGCTGACGGTCAACTGTGATTGACAGCGACTGCACGCCGCCGACCGAACAAAGAACGAGAATCGCACCGTCGAGAACACGGAGAGCACGCTCAACTTCAACTGTGAAGTCAACGTGTCCGGGTGTATCGATGATATTGATATTGTAATCTTTCCAGGTTACGTTTGTCGCCGCTGACTGAATGGTGATTCCGCGCTCACGCTCGAGATCCATTGAGTCCATCGTCGCACCGACACCGTCTTTGCCGCGAACTTCGTGAATGGCGTGTATCTTGTCTGTGTAGAAAAGGATTCGCTCCGTAAGGGTTGTCTTACCAGAGTCGATGTGCGCCGAAATACCGATGTTGCGCAATTCTTTAACAGCCATAAGCTCCTCGAGAAGGAAAGGTTTGAAATATTTAAGAATTTATTTCAGAAAAATGCCAACTTGTTTCCAAACGGCGCACAAAGATAATTCATGCGGTTCATGAAAGTGTAGTTCCACCGGCATATGAATCATGTTGGGAAAAC
>CAIOZP010000585.1 GCA_903862805.1 uncultured Fibrobacterota bacterium | reverse complement strand
GCTGTTTGACAAATGCGACATCAGCTCGGTGGTGTATTCTTCTTCGGAGAAATATTTTGTAGGCGGCAGATGAACCGTTTTAACCCCGGCGATCTTTGCTCGCTCTACTGCGTATGCTTTGGAATTGTTGGTCACCAGCAGAACGAATTCGATATCGAGAGTGCCACCTGATACCGCATCGAGAAGAGCCTGAAAATTACTTCCACCACCGGAGGCGAAAACTGCGACTCGATCTTTCACGATTTCTTCTCGACCCGTTTCACCTCGCCGCTTTTGAAGTCGAGGTAGTAGTGATAGCCGCTCCATTTGATGCGATTAGTAAACAGCGTGAGGAACGCGCCCCACAGAACCGTGAACATCGAAATCGGTTGCATCAGCACGAACCAAAAAAGATTCGGGTGCTTGCCGAGCAATGGATAAAGCAGCGCGGTCGAAGCGGTTCCGACCATCAGGACGACCGGTGCAAGTCCGCCGACTGCGACAAATGAAGCAAACGAGAATCCGCTCAATGAAGCGATGATCAGCGAAATCGGAAGCCATGCATATACAAACAAGAAGAATGTCACGCCTGGAATCGTCAGGTACCACTGCATGCGCTGATGTGCTTTCAGGTAAAGCACCTGTCGTTTATACCATCCGACGCTCTTTACAAAACTGTCAATAGTATCTTCGGTGGGCGTGATGCACGACGAGACCATAACCGATTCTCTCTTGCTTCGCATCACAATTTCAGAAAGGCTCATGTCGTCAACGACGGTTTTGGCCCAACATTCACCGACTCCCAAAGATTCAAAGTCGGTCTTTCGGACAGCCATTGATCCGCCCCATAAACCAATGTCACGAAAGTAGCTCGCGGCGGTAAACAGTATGTATAGGATCGAATTCTGATAGGCGTTTGCCATGCCGCCGACCTTGCGTTCCTCGTGGTAGAGCCAGCGAAAACCTGTGGCGACTGCGACCTTGTGGTCTGACAATGGTCTGATAAGTTCGCGGATCCAGTTCGGCTTTGGTCCGATGTCAGAGTCGGCAAAGACATAAACATCGGGATTGTTTGCAGTCTTCACTGCGGCGAGCATATTGTAGTTCTTCTGGCCGCAATTTTTGGTTATACCTGCGACAACAAGGTGTGCCCGTTTGTCATCTGCTGTGACCTTGCGTATGACCTCGACAGCCGGATCAGTTTCACTTTCGACGCAGTACAGCACTTCGTAATCGGGATAATCGAGTTCAAGAAATGTCCGTACGTTGTGCTCGAAATTGTAGGGCAATCCTTTACAAGGGAGAATCACCGAACAGCGTGGCAAATAGTTTTGGTCGTACTTTGGATACAAAATTTTAGGGTAGATGAACTTGTGATATAGGATTGCAAAAAGTGTTGCCACCAAAAGGCCGATAACCGTCGCGACGGCGGCAAGCAAAAGAAACTTGGCAAAAATAGAAGCACCCGGAACCAAAGCTGCGAATTCGTGAAAACGCAAACAGCCTCCAATTGATAACGTCAACGTTCGGCTCAAAATAGCTCAGGATCGGTGTCGGGGCAATCTCAAAATCATATTCCGGCAAAACAAAGGCAGAGTTTTAAAATGAAGAATACCAGGTGGCAAAAGTCCGGTTTGTGGCCCAATTTAGTTCTGTAATTTTTCGCTTGCAGGATAAAACATACTCATCCAGTATGCATCGGATTTCTTTTTACCATTGCTCAACAAACGACAATTTATTTTGCAAACCTATGGACAGACTTATGAACAACGAGACGATCAACAGACTTGTCGAAGCTGGTGTACAAAGGTTGCGCCCGCTTCCTGCCGTTGCGGCACGGCTTCTCGCACTTGTCAATTCGCCATACTCTTCGGCTGATGATGTCGCGGCGCTCATGGAGAAGGATCCGGCCTTGACCGGAACGGTGCTCAAGATGGCCAACAGTGCGTTTTACGGAATGCCGAGGTCGGTCTCTAATGTCAATGCGGCGATTGTTGTTTTAGGGTTCAACGCGGTACGTTCCATCGCCTTGACAAGTGCGATAGCCGGTGCGGTTCCGGTTGGTAGCCTCGATGCGAAAAAATTCTGGAAGCATTCGGTGACAGTGGCCGCGGCCGCCAAGTTCATCGCCGGCAAACTTGATATTGTCAATGCCCCCGATTCCGAGACTGCGTTCTGCGCCGGAATACTTCACGACATCGGACGTATTGTCCTCGACATTTCATTTCCTGGAAGTCTGAAAGAGATCAGAAGAATCACGAAGGAAAAATTCGTTCCGACGCATCGCGCCGAATTCGAGTTGTTCGGAGTGAATCATAATCGTGTCGGAAGCCGTATCGCAGAGCGCTGGGGACTGCCGCCCGAACTTGAGTGTGCGATGGTTTACCATCACGAACCTCTGGCCTGCGAAGGTGAGCAGATCATTGCCTTGATCACCGCATTTGCCGATGTCTTTGCGCATCGTGTCAAGTGCGGAACATACGACGATGAACCGGTTCCGTTAATTCCGCTTTCGTGTGCCGCACCTCTCGGACTCGATACGGAAAAGATCGAGTCACTTTTCAACGAATTTGAAAAAACCGCCGCCAACAGTTCGGCATACATTGACGCGATGGGAATATCATGAGCGTAGAGGGACTGGCCAACAGCTTTCTCGAACTGCCTGTTCAGCCGCGCATCTTTGGCGTGATCTCTGCACGGATCGATGCCGGACACACAGCGATGGAAGCGATACGGCTCGAACCCGTTATAGTGGCTCGCATCCTTCGCGCTGCAAACAATCCCGACACCGGACTTCCGAAGTGCGTCGGATCACTTTCCCGAGCGGCCGCTGTTCTCGGCGAGAAAAAAATCTCCCGTATTGTCAAGTCATCTCAAATTCGTGCGCCGCAGATTTCGGAGTTTCCGATTGTGTATGACCATTTCTGGCGGCACTGCGTGGCTGTGGCACGAGGTGCCGAGGCGATTGCCAAACACCTTGCACGTCGTGAATCTGTTGATCCCGACGAGCTGTACTGCGCCGGCCTGTTGCACGACATCGGAAGGCTCTGGCTTTGTGTAAGGCGTACCGAAGACGTGAGGGATGCGGTAAAGGAATCGCTCGGCAGCGGGCGTTCGCTTGACACATGCGAGGAGCCGCATGTGTCACATACGGCAGCTGGTCAGGCTCTCGCTTCGCGCTGGCGACTGCCTCCGGCAATATGCTCAGCTCTTGCCGATCATCACAATCCCGCCGCGGCCGGGCATTTCGCAAAAATAGCTTCGATAGTTCATATGGCCGATGTGATGGCGCATATCACCGGGCTTGAAAACGTAAGCGGTGAAACCGTTCCACAGCTTTCCAACGAAGCAGCCGAGCTCGTGGGAATTCCGCCGGAAACTATGCGTGTCATAGCCTACGATGTTCTCGCAGCGCAAAAGGAACTCGAATCAAAATTGGGAATGAAG
>CAIOZP010000584.1 GCA_903862805.1 uncultured Fibrobacterota bacterium | reverse complement strand
GAAACTTTTGTCTTTACGCGGGCCTAAGACTAAGCGCATTGAAGCCGATGCCTACGAGTATTACTCGACATGGTATCACGCTGCAGTCAGGGCAGTTCTTGGCGTTATTCCATTCGATGGAGATTTCGCGGCACTCGGGCAAAGGCTGTCTCCGAAGATCAAATCCAGCGAGGCTAAAGCTTCTGTTTCACTTTTGCTGCGTCTGGGATTTATCAGGCCGACCGCTGAAGGCAGCTATGAACTTACAGATGCCGTTATCACCACTGGTGAAAAATGGAAATCTCTTGCAGTCAGAGCGTTTCAGAACGAAATGATAAAACTCGCGGGGGAATCGCTTGAGCGGCACGATCCATCGGAGCGCGACATATCTACGGTTACAATAACGCTTTCAAAAAAGGATCTGCCACTTGTCCGTGAGCAGATTTCTCTTCTGCGCAGATCATTGTTACAGCTTGCTGAAGACACGAGTGTCCCCGATCGGGTTTACGAACTGAACCTTCAGCTATTCCCCGTCTCGGATCAGCTGCCGAAAGAGGAAAACCAATGAAAATCCAGTCGGCGTTTTTAATATTGGCGGGCCTTGTTTGTTTGTCTTGCAGCAATGGTCATTTAGCTGGCGGCAACGGCTCCGAAACAACAAACGGAATGACTGGGGTTGCGCAAGCAGTAAATGGATCTCCGGCATCCGGCGCTCTTACAACAGCAATACGAATTGACGATTGGTACCCAGGAATTGTATCGGGAGCCCTTCCATGCGATACCGTCCGAACAGATTCACTTGGAAGGTTTTCGTTCAGCAATATTCCTGTCGGATCGTACCGCGTTGTCATTTCAGATGCCGGATATGCTGCTATGTTTGATATGCAGATAAATCTGTCGGACTCAATTTATAGCGCCGGGACGGTTGGCCTCGGCGCAACATCAAGGCTTTCCGGACAGGTACCAAATTCCGATGCCTCAGTTAAGCTCAGACTTGCCGGAACCACATTTGAAACCACGCCAGATGCCGCAGGTAATTATTCATTCGATGGTGTTCCGCAGGGAAACGTAAATATCGTGGCGGTAAACGGTGCTGTTGCCTTGCCGATTGCAAGTGTTGCTGTTGGCTCGAATGCCACAACGAATGCCGGTACAGATTCAATTCCGCAAGGGTTTCTTCTTGATGATTTTGATGATGGCGATGCGAAGTCTCTTTGGAATGATGTCAACTCAAGCAGCATCTGGTATGCCTATAACGATGCCGATCGCGGAGGCGCTTCGGAGCTTTTGCCACTTGGTATACGCGACTATTTCACAAAAGGCATTACAGATTCTGGCGCATGGAAAGGGAAATCGGCGCATGCAGAATTTTGTCTTGCAGGTCCGCTGGCAAATCCATCTGGGGCAATTGCCTGCAATCTCGAACGCGACGACAAGCACATGCTCGATATGACTAATCTTTCGTCAATCACATTTATGGTCAGGGGAAAAGGCACGATCAGGTTTTCGGTGATCACTCAAAAGGTTCTCGATTATCCGGTCGATAGGCAGACAGGACATTTGGGTTACACTTTTTCTGCGCCCGCAAACTGGACGCAAATTACCATAGACACATCAATGCTCAAACCATCGCCGGACTCGCCACAAGACACCGACGTGTTAAAATGGAGCGACTGCTGCGACTCCGTTCGCTCAATAGTTATCGGATCATGGGAGCCGCTCCCCGGCGACACCGTCGATCTCTGGATAGACGACATCAGGCTCAATGGCGTAGGCGGAACCGATATCCGATAATTCCCGTTGTTGATCTTCTCTCAACGCTTTCATTCCCAAAGGAAAGTCATGCGACGCGCTTTGCGAAAAGTGTCTCTATATTTCAAATGAACCGAGCTACAAAAGGAGTTTGAATGAAAAAGGCACCGGCATTGATGATGGTCATTTCACTTGCGGCGATGCTTTCCGCGCAGGAAGCATTAAACCTTTATGGAACAGTAAAAGATGTTAACGGCGTCGCACTTGGCGACGTGTCTGTTTGTCTGGCATCCAATACCGGCCCGATTGACACAACAGGAAATAACGGCGTCTTTGCACTTGGCGGAACAGTAAGTTCTGTTTCCAGTTTGTCAATTAACCATCTATTGTCATTTGAAAATTGCATCGACGGTGTAGTCGGATTTTCTGTTGAGAAATCAAATAATGTCCGTCTGGAAATTTTCAATATTCGCGGTCAGAGACTCGCAAGAATTTTAGATAAAAGAATGGCCGCGGGAGTTTATCACGTTCCGGTATCGGCGAATTTTGCGCAGCAGGTATTAATTGTTTCTCTGACACGGGGGAATGATGTAAAGACATTTCGCTACGAAGTCTACGGTTCCGCTAGTAAATCTTCGGCAATAAATAGTTTTCCAAAAAATG
>CAIOZP010000583.1 GCA_903862805.1 uncultured Fibrobacterota bacterium | reverse complement strand
TATTTCTTCCCCAAATTTGCATTTCATCCCTTGGTTCTCGAGTTCTGTGCGGGAATTTTGATCTACCAATTTAGAAACATGTTTTCTGTGCCTACATTTTTTCCCGCCGCAATTATTGCAATTTGCATGTTTGTTTTTGTGGTCAAAACTGAACATCTGGGTTATCACATGGAGGTTCTCGCAAGCCCTGCTTTGGGCCTGAAGCGTTTTTTAATCTGGGGATCTGCTTCAATTGCCACTGTTATTGCAATAGTCTCGCTGGATCAAACAAAAAACTTCAACTGGAACAATTTATTTGTGAGGTATGGCGATGCATCATATTCTCTTTATTTGATCCAGCCATACGGCCTCATAGCTCTTGACAGTGTCAATCGCCATTTCCACATATTACCAAACGATATATCAAAAGGATTATTCTTCGTATCTTTTGTAATGATAGGATGTCTGCCACTCCACTATTGGGTCGAAATCCCACTGACGAAATTGACCAAAAACCTGCTGAGTAAACTCATCCCAACTATATAATTGCTCCGCGACCTGTTTGGATTACATCAACCCGGCCGAATAGGCTTACCCGAAAATAGCGCATTTAAGCCCATTCAGAAGTTTGCTGGTAACTCCAGTTACCGCTTTTTCCAAAACAGGCCGTATTCGCCTGTTCAACCTTGAAACTTGAATATTTTAGGACAAGTATTAAGCGTAAACGAAGCATATTGCCCTCGATTGTCTATTTCGCTTTCCATATAGTATTGTAGTGTTGTGATCAAACATATTATGAACTAACACTTGAAAGAATCGACAGACAGCAGAGTCTGCAGTATTTACATTGAAGGAGGGTCAATGTCTTTAAGAGTTCACATCGCGGTGGGCATCGGAGTTATTGCAGGTTTTATGTCCGCTCAGGCAGCCCAAGTTTGTGAGCTGAAGTGTTCATCTGCACCACAGTATTTTTCCGGCAGAACGATAAACGTACCCGACAACATCGTGGCACTTTCGCCAAAGATCAAAGTGGATATACCGGCTCAGGTGATTTCAAAGATCAGAGACACAACCGCTTCGCCTTCGATTTTCTTTGTGATTGATAATTCGACGAGTATGCAGGGGTATTCAAATCTCGGAACATCAACACCATACTGGATAGGTGGAACTGATTCACTGGGGCTGCGCTTTACCGTCACTTGCGAGCTGATTGACTCACTTGCGAAGCTTCTGCCAAGAGCGCGTGTTGGCGTTTCGGTTTTTGTTGCGGAACAGTGGTTCAGCACCTTCGATACAAGTCTCAAATATGTGACACCGATAGCGCCAGGCGACAGCTTTGGATACATTCCACTTCTCAAACTGGATTCCGTTTACGGCAGCGGACAAACCGGCCAAAGTATCATAGAAAGTATGCTCACTACACAAACAACGATCAACTGGGATGTCGGGCAACACAACATTGTAAATCTTGCAATTCCAAGTACTGCAACAGGCGGAACAAATATCACCACCGGCTTCGATGCCGTGAAATCTGCAATGAAGAACTCTAACGCTGTTCCTGACAACAGATTTGTGATCTTTCTTTCCGATGGCGAAGCCAACGCACCAGTTGACAGCACCGAGTTCAACTTCGTTAAAGGCGATTCCGTTCCGACAACGTTTACGGTGTTTTTCAATGATTCGGGTGTTGTGCCGGACAGCATCAAAAAAATGAACAGCGACATACAGACCAACGGCTATTCGGCAACGAATCCATCGAGCGAATGCTGGGCGGCAACTTCCGATTCGCTGGAATATTATCTATTAGACAAGATCCTCAACCGCATCGTCACGGTGAAGACATCCGATCCGGCGCAGCTGACGGTTAACGGAGTGACGAGTACGACATTCAGCTCGACCGATTCCACCTTCGATTTCGGATCGATGTTGCCGATGACCGCCCCGACCACGCCATTCACTTTCGGGATCACATACACTATTCGCAAAGACAGCGCGACGGTTAGTGACACATCATTTTCGGTACAGTTCAATTTGAGCCGGACCGCCGGACAAACCACCGCGCCCGACAGTTTCACAACGAACTGCTGGGATCGCGACATGGTGTTCCGGCTTGACACGAACACGGTGTCTGCCATCGGAATGGGCGACACAGTTCTTGGCGTTCACTTTACACAGATCGGAAATCCGTGGTACACCTATACACAGGTGC
>CAIOZP010000582.1 GCA_903862805.1 uncultured Fibrobacterota bacterium | reverse complement strand
GGTTCAACGGCTACCAAGCAAATGTCTGATGAGTTCGATGCCGCTGATGCCGCGTTGAACGATCAGATGGACGCGCTTGTGCCGCAGTTCGCCGCCGCAAATGCGAAGTTTGTGGAAGACTACAACAACGCCCGCATCATCGTGGATTCGGGCGGTGGCAAAGCGAAAGCCAAGACGCCGACGCCCACGCCGCCACCAACGCCATAAAAATTAAATCCAGAAAACGCGACAGCCTCCAGAAATGGAGGCTGTTTTTTCATACGCTAAAATCCACAATTAAGGTGCTTCAATCGCCCTAGCCAGCGAAAGTCCGAGGCGAGTGACGACTTCGGTGACGAGTGCATTGCCCATGAAGAAAGCTCGCTTCGTGTCAGTGATGTCGCCGAGTTTTGTGTGGTTGTCTGGAAATGTGTTGATGCGTTCTAATTCGACAGGCATTAGTCGGCGATAGCGACCATCAGACATTTGGACGACGTGCTTGAAGCGTGACGGTGTTGCCCCACCTTCCGCCGTGATGATGGTTCGAGCCGGACGATCAAGCGGGTCGGGGAAAGACATCGGCCCTTCATCATACGAATACACAATCCCATTTTTCTTTGTTCGGGTCAGGTGTTTCGCTCCTTTGCAATACTTCCACTTTTTCACTTCGTCGTGCGGGATGATATAGCTTGGATTGACTTGTTTTTCAGGAACGAGAATGTCACCGAGAGTCATTCTTTGCCCGTTGTAATCGGGAGTTGTTTTGAGGGTCAGCACCCCTCTATCACAAATCAATCCAGCGTTTGCAAACGGACTCGCATCTGGAGATTCGACATTGAATTTATCCGTGATGTCGCTCAATGAGCCTTTGATTGAAAAAGATAATTCAGGAATTAGCAGCGGCTTCTCGACAGGAAACGCTTTTGCAATCACGCCCGACTTCACCAACCAGTCGGCACGGTTCGCCAGAAGTTTTTGAGCAGGAGCGGTGTCGTTGCGGTAGGCCATGATGAAAACGCGAAGCCGTTTTGTCGGCATCCCGTATTCGGCGGCGTTGATGACGCGCCATTCCGCGACGTAACCCAAATCCGAAAGCGATGCGAGCATGACGGCGAAATCCCTGCCGCGTTGTGTCGCTGGTGATTTCAAAAGCCGATCCACGTTTTCAAACATTCCGAACGGCGGATGCTTGTCGCGAAGCAGCCGATGGATTTCCCACCACAGCACGCCTTTTTTTCCGACCAATCCAGCCGCTTGGTTCAGCGTCCGCGCCACGGAATAATCCTGACACGGAAAACCGCCGACGAGTAGTTATATGTCGCTGCGGCTGACGCTCCGCGCACAGCCGCGCTCTGTTCAAATCAGGACGCTGCCAATTAAGACTGGCGCTTAAGATTTACTTGGATTACAGCCCACTTATTTTGAATGAGCGGATTTAGTTCTGCCAAGGTCATGAATTTGACCGATTGGCAATCGGGGTGAAGACAGACAAGTGCAAAATTATATTGAACTCCCATCGACTCGGCCAAATTGAATTCTTTTTCAGTTGCTCCGAAAAAGAACCCATATGGATTGTTCGGCAGTCGCTTCTTTGTAGATTTAAGTTCGACGAGTGTGATGTCTTTGGGATTTGAAAT
>CAIOZP010000581.1 GCA_903862805.1 uncultured Fibrobacterota bacterium | reverse complement strand
CGATCTCCGCGACACATTTGGAATAACGATGCTTCATCCGACAATCTCAAACGGTCGTGAATGGTTTGATCATTGGGGCGAGGGCGCGCAAAGATCACTCGACTGGGGATCCGACGGCATCGACACCGAGTTCAACGTGCGTGGCGACGGGATCAGCGTGATCTATGGAAGCACCGGTGCCGATTCAGAGCAGATGAAAGTCACCGGCGCCGATCCTCGCATGTATGTTCGTTCGTCAAACTCCGAAACAGTTCCTATGCCTCCCACAACACCAACCTGGAACAACGTGGAGGTCACACTCTATGCAAAAACGACAAACTGCGGGTCGAAGCTTTCGTACGCCGGTATTGAAGCGGTTTGCAAAACGAATCACTGCCCCGACAGCGACGACACCACCACACGGGGCTACGGTGGCCGCGTACTTTTTGACGGTCGCACAGATATTGAGAAGGAACTCAGCCACGCGAAGGATTCCAACATACGCTCATATCCTGCCTTTGCTTGGACCGCTGACGACGGTGGCGTGACAAGTAGCGATGCAACACTGATCGCACAGAACGGTGGTAATCCGGTTTACGAAATGCCGCTCAACAAATGGATCGGATACAAGCTCATCGCTCGCAACTGTGACAACGACAGCAACGTATTGATCGAAGTCTATATCGACAAAACCGAAGGACTAAACGGCGGGGACTGGCAGCTTGTGAAATCACTGAAAGACATTCCGTATTCGACAACAAACGATGCAGTTTACTTCGGTCGCGATCTCTGGTACGATGGCGATGATTTCAAAACCAAGGGCTCGGCAGATTCGGCACAACACGGAATGCCTATCACAAAGCCGAACTACAGCGTGTATCTGCGCACCGACGATACTACCGGAACATTGGAACAGTACTACAAATGGTTCAGCGTCCGTGAGGTGGAGCCGATCTCGTCAAGTGGCGTAATAAATTCTCGCGTCAATGAAGATTTTTCGCATAGGATAAATCTTGACGGAATGCATCTCACTCTGAACTTTCAGGGAAGCAGGAATTTCCGAATTTCAATCTGCAAGCTCAACGGGTCAGTCATTTCATCGGATATTATTTCAGGACGGGATCATATTTCTGTGGATTTATCCGGCTTGCGACAAAAAGGATTCAAGCCAGCGTCCGGCATGTATATCCTAAAAATCAATTCCAAAACATTTGATGTAAATATCCCGATGACGATCTGTGAGTAATACGCCACTACCCTACTTGCTCACACCTTGCCTTCCAGCTCCTCCCACCTCTTCACCTTGGCATCAATCTCCTCGCCGACAATCTTATAGCGCTCGCTCATTCTCTTCATGTCAAGCGGATCAATCACACTCGCAAAGCCATCCTCAAGCTTCGATTTTTCCTCTTCTAATACCGCGATTTCATCGAGAATAGTTTCGAGTTCACGCGTTTCCTTAAAAGAAAGTTTTTTTGGTGAGGACTTAACCTCCACTGGTTTCTGCGCATCTGCCTCTTTCTTCGCAAGCTGCTCCAGACGGGAGTTTTCGCGTTTCCATTCGAGGTAGTCGGAGTAGTTTGACGGAAAGCCGGAAACGGTTCCGCTGCCGTCGAGTACGAAAAGGAAATCTGCCACTTTGTCAAGAAAGAATCTGTCATGCGAGACCACGATAACACAGCCTCCGAATGACAGAAGGAAATCTTCAAGCACGGCAAGTGTCTGCACATCGAGGTCATTGGTCGGCTCATCAAGCACTAAAAAATTCGGATTCGTCATCAGTACCGAAAGCAGATGCAGCCGCCGTTTCTCACCACCAGACAGCCGCTCGATTTTCGCGTAGTGCATTTCCGGCGGGAAGAGAAAGCGTTCGAGCATATCGGCGGCGGTGTAGCTTGTTTTGTCGTCAACCCGCACAACTTCGGCGATAGATTTCATATAGGCAATCAGTGTCAGCGACGGGTCAAGCTCGACTGAATGCTGATCGAAAATTCCGAAATGCGTATTCATTCCGCAATCAACGATGCCGCTTTGCGGAGTCAGTCGATTGGTCAGCAGATTGATGAGCGTGGTCTTGCCGGAACCATTCGGCCCGATGATTCCGATCCGCTCATGATGCTTGAACACATACGAGAACGAGTCGATTATTCTTCGCTCGCCAAACGAAAGCGAGACGGCCTTTGCTTCAAGAATTTTTTTGCCGAGGCGACGTCCGCTCACACTCATCTCGGCGGTGCTTTCCTCGACAAGTTTGCCTCGTGACATCAGTGCTTCAACCCGATCAAGGCGGGCCTTTTGCTTGGTGCCACGTCCCTGCGGAGCCTTGCGTGCCCATGCGATCTCGCTTGACAGAATGCGATCGAGTTTGTGATCGCGACGACGCTCGACTTCAAGCCGCTCCGACTTCTTTTCGAGGAAGCGCGAATAGTTTCCCGAGTATTGATAAAGGCGCTTTCTGTCAAT
>CAIOZP010000580.1 GCA_903862805.1 uncultured Fibrobacterota bacterium | reverse complement strand
CGTAACCGGATCAACCGTGATCAGTGACTCGTAGATGTAGCTAAGCACAGACTGCGAATAACCGGAGTTGGTCGTGTGTGGACAGAATCCGTTGGGGTCGTTTTGTAAAGCAACATGAAGCTCGCCGCCGTAGGTTCCGATCTGCGGCACGAAGGCTTTCCCGATCGAATCGAGTTGTGCAAGCGTCGGTTCTTTTGTGAGCTTGGGCGAACCGGTCTTTCCATTTGATCCACCACATGAGGCGATAATAATTGACAAAAGGAGAACTGCGGATAACTGTTTCAACATATAGACCCTTTCAGATGATTCTAACAGATTCTTAATTGGCAGGCATGCTTATTTCAAAAACTCGAACAGCTCCAGCAGCTTCGGAAACGCCCCGACAAAATCTTTTAGGTAGAGACTGTTCGGCCCGTCGCATAGCGCTTTTTCTGGGTCGGGATGAACCTCGAAGAAGAGTCCGTTCACGCCCTGACAAAGTGCGGCCCTTGCAAGCGGAAGCGCGAGATCACGGTTGCCCGACGAACATCCGCCGCCGCCGCCAGGCTGCTGAACACTGTGGGTCGCGTCGAAGATTACCGGCACGCCGAGTCCGGTCATCGCATGGATTCCCGCGAAGTCAACCACGAGCCGATGATAGCCGAAGAAGGTTCCACGTTCGGTAAGCATGTTTTGAGCGCAGGTTTTTCCGAGCGAATACTTCATGTCTTCAGGAGCCATGAACTGGCCCTTCTTTATGTTGACGATGCGGCCGGTGGCACCAGCGGCTTCGAGTAGATCACTCTGACGACACAGGAAGGCCGGTATCTGCAAAATGTCGGCAACGTCTGCGGCGGCTCGCGCTTCGTCGGCATTGTGGATATCGGTGACGATCGGCAGGCCAAAGCGTTCCTTCACCTTTCGCAGAATGTCAAGACCGCCATCGATGCCAGGGCCTCGAAACGACGAGGCACTTGTGCGATTTGCCTTGATGTACGAGGCCTTGAACACGATGGTCGTGTTGTGCCTTTGGGACAATACGGCAAGCTCTTCGGCGATGGTCATGCAAAGTTCTTCGCTCTCGGCAACACACGGGCCGGTCAGAAAAAAAAGTTTCCCCGAACTCAGATTTTCGTATAGAGACATTTCAAATCCATTTCAATTTGGTTGAGACCTTTTCACTGGCAAACGAAATACTGTCGCATCGAAAAACCATTGTCACGACAAGGTTTTCCCTTCGTTCCAATATTTGTCCATTTCTTCGAGCGAAACATTTTTAATTTCGCGCCCCGATTCCTTGATGCTGTTTTCGACATGACGGAACCGCTTGTCGAAACTGTTGCACGACATGCGCAAAGCATCTTCGGCGCAGATGCCGTGATGGCGTGCCACGTTGACAAGCGAGAACATGATATCGCCAAGTTCTGATGCGACACGTTCCGGCGATTCTCCCTTGTCAAGCGCTTCACGGAACTCGCGGAATTCTTCTTCCACTTTGTCAAGCACCGGGCCGATTTCTTTCCAGTCGAATCCGGTTCGTGCTGCCCGCTTCTGAAGTTTTTCAGCGCGGAACAATGCTGGCAGTTTGGGCGGGATTCCATCGAGTGCCGACTCGCGTTCGGCCTTCTCGGTTTTCTTGATCGCCTCCCAGTTGCGCACAACCTCGCCGCTGCCTGACACTACATCATCTCCAAATACATGCGGATGTCGCCGGATCAGCTTGTCGGAAATTTCCTTCGCCACATCTTCGGCGGTGAAACGCTTTTCCTCGCTGGCAATCTGCGCATGAAAAACAACCTGCAAAAGAATATCGCCAAGTTCTTCGCGCATCATGCCGTCGTCGCATTCGTCAAGCGCCTCAAGGAACTCGTATGCCTCATCGAGAAGTCCATCGACAATCGAACGGTGGGTCTGCTCGCGATCCCACGGACAACCGTCGGGAGCACGCAGCTTTGCAACTATCGAAACAAGTCGGTCAAATTCGGTACTCATTCGTTCCAGACTCCTTTGCCCTCGCGGACGAGAACAGGCTCGTCGCCGGTAAGATCTACTATTGTCGAACCCCGCGGATCATCAAGCATTCCGGTGTCGAGCATTATGTCGGTGTCATGCCAATGGCGCGACGAAATCTCTTCGGTGTCGGCACGCGCCTCTCCCGGAACGTCAAGTGAGGCGTTGGCGATAGGTTCGCCGAGTTCTCGCACCAGTGCAAGTGCCGTCGCGTTGTCGGGGATGCGGATTCCGATTTCACTGCGCTTG
>CAIOZP010000579.1 GCA_903862805.1 uncultured Fibrobacterota bacterium | reverse complement strand
GTTTGCAAGCCCCTCAACGACCTACAGAGTGTTGCGGGAGGCCGGAGCAATTCGCTTTCGCAATGGAAGACGCACCACGCGAGGCAACGGTTTTGTGCAGCCACTACAACCGCATGAACACTGGCATATGGATATTTCAAACGTGAAAATCCATGGCGTTTTCTATTTCCTGATTTGTGTTCTCGATGGTTTAAGCAGGTCGATTGTGCACTGGGATTTGCGAGAAGAAATGAAGGACAAGGACATCGGTATCGTGCGGCAGGCGGCGAGGGAGAAATATCCAAATGCTTCACCGCGCTACATCACCGATACCCGTCGGCATTCCCCATTAGTCCGCCGATCAATCCACATTTGATTTTATCTCCGACTTTCAACTGCAACCCGGTTCGCAGATGGTCAAAGCGAATTCCGTCAGGGCGGCAGCTTCAGTTCGGTTCAATTCCGATCTATCAATAAGCAATATATTCAAGTTTTTTCCGGTGAATTCATTTGGAGCCCGTCGTTTTTTGGAAGGAAATAAAATGAAACGTTTGTCGGAGTATGGAAAAGAGAAACGATTTTTCATTTGGTCACTTTTCAAACTGCGTGTGATAAAATACGTTTTATAACAAAACGATCGGCTACGCGGCCGATCTTTTTCTAAATCTTATGAAACTCAATTCAGTTTCGTCGAGTCGGAAATTTTAGCGGTGCTCTAAATATTCTACAAGATCGTTTCTGAAGCCGTTCATTTCATGTTCGATGACGGCTCTTTGAATGGAGATCAATCCGCGATTGAACACGGTTTCCTGATGATATTCAATTTCGATTCCGCTTTCCGATTTAGTTAAGCGGTAGTACCCCGTCGTTTTCAGGACAAGCGGAACGATACGGTTTGTACGGCTGCTTGCTATTGTGCTGAAGAACAGTGTGTTTGATGAAGTGTCGATATGCCGCTCGAATGTGAGCGACAGACTTGAAATCAGATCTGATAGGTATAGCGAAGAGTGTTTGATGATTTTTCCTCATGAAGTATTTCGATGCCGAGGTTCAACTTGTGCAGATATTTTTTTATGTGGTCGGGTTTGAGCATAATGTTGTAGAGCGTGTCTTGAGGAAGATTGCTTTTGATGGTGAAATAGACGGTGAATGATTTCTCCGAAAATTTCAGTTTGATTTCTTCCGGCTTGTCTGCAGCCATAATAGTGACAGTTACGCTCAAGAGCACAAAAAAAGATTTGGTGATGGTTGACAGAAGAGAATTGGTTTTTGTAGCGTTTGTCATCTGTCAATCAACGATAAAAATTTTTTGGCGTTTGATTTCCTGACTCATTTCAGTAAAAAGCTGCCGGAAGGTTTTCAAGTAGATGGGATGAATAATATCCGCATCAATCGCGGCGATGCCTTCAATGCAGAAACGTCGTCCAAGAATTGCCGGATGTGGGACGGTCAGTATTTCGTCTGAAATAATTTCGTTTCCAAATAAAAGAATGTCGATGTCGGCTTGGCGTGGAAGCACTTTGCCTTTTTCACTTTGTTGTCGGCCGAGAGAGATTTCGATTGATTGACAACATGCGAGCAGATCAGCTACAATGCCGTCAAATTCGCCTGCTATGATCCGGTTGAGATATGGCATGTGTTCGGCAGATGTTCCGACCGGATCGGTTTCGTAAAGTGGCGAGTGTCGCACTTTGTCAACAAACAACTTTTCGCATGAGCCAAGCATAGCGTTCATGTTTGCTAAGCGATCGCCGAGATTTGTTCCAAGAGAAAGAAATGCAGTTTGCATTGATCACCTGCCGGTGGATGGAACAATCGGAGCACGAAAATTAAGCACCGCAGGATTGCCGTATTTCTCAAGAGCCGGCTTGATCTGTGCAGCTTTGCCGACGGCGCAGATCGTGAAGCGTTCCCTTGACAGATGGCGACGGATTGCAGCGTTTATTCCATCTGTTGTTAAAGCGGCGAAGCGTTCCGGAAGAGATTCGAACCATTCCCTGTCGCGACCGAGGAAACTTATCATTTGAAGCTTGTCAATCTTGGCTGAAAGGTTTTCAACGTCGAAGGCAAGATGACCGGTTGCGAATCCGCGAGCTTCATCGAGCTCTTTTTGCGTTATTCCCTTTTCGTGGAACTCGCGATATACGCCGAAAATTGCATCGAGAACTTCCGGAAGGCTTTCTGAAATGGTCGTGGTCTGGATGCTGAACGCGCCGTGGGCACGGGCGCATGAAATTCGCGATCCGATTCCGTAGGTCTTTCCGAGGCGACTTCGAAGCACCGTCATCAGGCGGCTCTGAAAAGTTCCACCGCCAAGTATGTAATTGGCAAAGCTCAGGGGAAGATGATCTTCGTGGGTTTCGCCCGGCGCCTGATGGCCGATGAACAGCGAAGTTTGTGTAAGTGTCGGATTATCTACAAGCCGGATTGCCCCGTTTTTGTTGTCGTTCAGCACGATCTTTTCATGAGTCGCAGCTTCACTCTTTACAGATGCGAAAAGCGGCCCGAAAGAATTTCGCATTTCGTCAAGTGGCATATCTGCGGCGAGGATTGCGACCGCTCCGTTTGGAACCATGTTCACGCTTTGCCACGAACATATATCAGCTTGTTTGATTAACGAAAGGGAAGGGCGGCACGGATGCCTTCCGGCAGCGGTGTCGCCGTAAAGCTCGCATTGAAAATGTTTCTGCCCCGATACAGAAGGCTCGGCACTTTCGGTCATGATCGATGTCTGCATTTCACTGCGCAACCGGCGGAAATCGTTTTTCGAAAACACCGGTGAGGTTGCCATACGCCATGTCGCCGGAACAATTTCGCCTATGGCCGCTTGGCGCATACGAACCGTGTAACGTAGATACTCGCCCGACAGATCGCTCGACAGTTCAGCTCCGTTATGCTCGATTACATACGGGAAAGACCCCGGCCCGTTGCCGCCCGAAAGCGGCGCCAACGCCGATGCAAGCTCGGCTATTCCTTCGTATCCGCGCTTCTCGTGAAGTCCGCCAGATGGAAACTGAATCGAAAAAATCGCGGCAGGACGACTGCGATCTTCGATCCAGATTACATGCAGGTTATTGCTTAGAATTTCTTCGGTATATTGCGGCAGAAGCTGACAGCGGTTCATGATGCACCTCGTGGAATGAAGCGGCGTGCGAGGCCCATAAAGTAGGCTGGTATGTTCATACGCTCCGGTTCGAGTTGAAGTACGAAGCGGTTCTGAGGGTTCCACCAGCGTGCGGCTGCATCGGCAACTGCTTTGGCGTCAAGTGCCGCCAGCCGTTCGAGTCTGCGGAACCATGCCGAGTAATCACCGTCGATCACATGGGCGCGGGCGATGCTCTGACAGACAAGCTCGGCGCTGCCGGTATCAAACAGTCGCGACGTGAGTGCTGCAAGTCGCGTTTTGTCAATTTCCTCTTCGGACACCCCGCCCGCAAGATGTTCCACCTCAGATGCAAGTGCATCGAGCATTTTCTTTCCTGAAACATCGGGAGTATGAATGGCGAAGAACATTGTCATGCCTGCATGGCGCAGAAAATTGTTTGTGCCGCCAGCCATTATCGCGATCTGTTTCTTGCGCACGATCTCGCGATTTAGCCGCGATGTTTCTCCGTGAGTGAGAACCATTCCCGCTACGTCAAGCGCCATGGTATCGGGATGTGAAGCTGATGGCGCAGCGTATCCGGCTAATAGAATCGGCACATCAAACGTGATACGGCGATGAATTAGATTCTGCTCTGGCTTGTTCAAAACAAATGCCGATGTCGCTGTAGAAAGCGCCGTACCTGCTGGAATCGACGCGAAATGTTTTGCCACTTTGTCAAGGAATTCATCGTCGGGAGGAATGTCTCCGGCAATTGCGAGCACGGCGTTTGCCGGAGAATAATGCGCACTGTGATACGCCAGAATATCTTCGTGAGTGACCGACATGATGTTTTCGATACGTCCGAGCGGCGAGACCTGGTACGGAGTTTTGTCGAAAAAAATCGAGCGGTATTCGAGGAACGAACGCCCGACCGGATTGTTCATGTACTGATGATATTCCTCGACGATTACCTTTCGTTCGGTCTCGAATGTTTCCTTGTCG
Organism: uncultured Fibrobacterota bacterium; assembly: GCA_903862805.1. Lineage (GTDB taxonomy): Bacteria > Fibrobacterota > Chitinivibrionia > Chitinivibrionales > CAIOZP01 > CAIOZP01. The sequence continues at coordinate 3,894 of CAIOZP010000579.1, read as the reverse complement.
GATGCGAGTCCGTGCATGCGATCGGCTTCGAGCTCAAGAAGCAGTTCAAGGTTTTCCGCCGGAACAGCATTGATGTACGCCGCCGCATCTTCGGCGGTGAAGGCGTTGCAATGTCCGCCAATATTTGCAATGCGGCGCGTATGTTCTTCGGAAGCAAAGCGTGCCGATCCGCGAAACATCATGTGCTCGACAATGTGAGCAATACCGCGTTTGTTTTCGCTCTCGCAGGAACTGCCTGCACGATACCAGACCTGCACGGCTACAACAGGCGCCTCGCTCATGCGAAGCCACAGCAGTTCAAGTCCGTTGGACAGAATTTTATGGTTGATGTCTGAACTGGAAATCACAGTTCTATACCGGCTTTCTTAGCGGAAATTTTTATTTGCGCAATGCATCCGTCGGAGATTGCTTCAATGAGTTTTATACCGAGATCTTTGTCGGCGATCGCCGGGACAGTTCCGGTGCGAGAGTCGGCGAAAAATTTGCGGAACTGTTCTGGATCGCGTCCGCGCTTGTTCCAGCTTTTTATCAGGGCTTTTTCCGGCGACTGTTTAAGCGGATCGTTTTCGTTTGTCAGATCGGGAATGATCGTCGAAGCAATGGCCGTGATCGCGGCTTCAATGCGAAGCGGTTCATCAATGGAAGAACTTCTTGAGATGATCTTGCGAAGACTTTTGTCTATAGTCCACGAAACGGAAGCGGCCTTGATCTTTCCATGAATGAGCCCGTTGATCCGCTTGACAGATGCGAGCAACATGTCGGATGAAAAGGAAGTTGCGTCGATGACGGCAATGAATTTTGCTCCCCACATCGAGGCATCTGCCGCGATTCCACAGAGTGCCGATTCGAGCGTGGTCGCATGAAGTCCGCATGCACCCCCGAATGCCTTGAACGGAACGGCGAATCCGTAGCTGAACACCGGCATACACACGGCCTGCATCTTCGCGGCAACAGCCTCGGCGACTGCGACTGCCGCAGTGTTTACGGTTCCTAAAGGAAGATTTCCGATTGGTTCGTTTGCTGCAAGTGGAAGTACGAGCATCGGGTTCGATGCCATGATTTTTTCGAGTTCACTGTGGCTGAGTTCCGCAAGTCTATGCAAGATTTCGCCCCAAAAAAACAGCCGAACCTTTCGGATCGGCTGCCTGTATTTGCAAAGGATATCGGAGTGAGAGGATTTGAACCTCCGGCCCCCACGTCCCGAACGTGGTGCGCTACCAGGCTGCGCTACACTCCGATGCGGTGTGTAATATAAGTGATTCGGCACTTTATATCAAGGGAGTAAGAGAAGAAAATGGACATTAGACAAAGAGCGCCGTAACTTCGGGCTTTATAATGTCAAAACTCGAAACTACTTGGCAGTGTTCGACGAAAAGCGGCTTCGGATCTTCCATGAATGTTTGTAAGGTGGCGTATGTTTCTGTGATTTTTTGGTAATCGGAATTTTTATCACGTATATTCGGACAGCCGACGGTGTCAGAAATGGCGGGAGCATAACTTCCCGAAGAGATCTGACACTTTTGAAGTATCTGTCGGGCATGGCGGTTTTTTCAAATTTTCGGATACTAAACATGACAATATGCCAGCGTTGCGGAACAGCATCTCCTGAATCCTCCTCAAACCTGTTCTGCTTTGTTTGCGGAGCATCAATATCATCGTCGGTTTCTTCCGATGCACAGTCAAATCACATTTCAGCAAACCATAACCATGAGGAAACAAATGCTGTAGCCGCGACAAACCTTCTTGCGATCTTCTGCGATATTCTTTTTTCGCCCTCGCTTTTCTTTTCAAAACTCAGCGAACGAAGCGACTCCTATTCGGCATGGCTTTTCGCGCTTGCCTGCGGAACCGTAGGAGTTACGGCGGCTGCCCTGATCCCGCACATAAAGGGCCACGAATCTGTCGCGCACATTGGTGGAAAAAGTATAGGTTTTGTAATTTTAGCCGCACCGTTCATGACCATGCTGACGGTTCTTTTCTCGACGCTTTACACGCAGCTCATTTTGAAAATGACCGGTTCCTGTCGCCGAAGTTTCGGACTGACTTTCAAGGCAATGTGTTATGTTCAGGCGCCAAATGTTCTGAATATCATACCGGTTTTTGGTCCGATCATTTCATCAACCTGGTCTGTCTTTATCTGGATTGCCGCTATTTCCAATATTCACGGAGTGCGGAAGTTGAAGCTTTCCGTGGCGTTGCTTTTGCCGATGATCGTTGTCGGCGTAATGATAATCATGGTGTTTTTCCTGGCGATTTTTGCGGGTGTATTGGCATTCATGGCTTTGAGCAGCCTAATGTGATTTTCCTATTCAGAAAATCCTCCTTCCTCCCGATAGAGCAAACAGGACGCGTTGCGGGAAACCGCGATAAGAAAGTGTAGGTGTATAATGGCCAATTCGATAAATATGCTGCTTGATGTTCCGCTTCCGATCATGGTTCAGCTTGGTCAGACACGAATGTCAGTGCGCGACCTTCTCAACCTCAAGAAGGGGAAGCTTGTGCAGCTAAAGCGCATGGCCGGTGAGCCGATCGACGTTTTTATTGACGGCAAGATTCTGGCGAAGGGCGAAATCACGGTTGTTGACGACCGTCTCGCAGTCCGTATCGGTTCACTCTACGGCGAACGCGAAAAATTCAAGCATCTCTGATCTGGTTTGAGGCTTCGGCAAACCATTGAGCCTCATTTTTGTCCCGTCTGAAAAGTCTGGAAGCATTTTCATCCATTAAAAATCATTTCTCAAAGCCCATTGACCTTTTCATCGATTGTGCATTAGCCTGATCTTGTTCTGAATCGTTGCAGATTTTCTGCTCTACTTGAACAGACGAGATCCACAGTGTAATGTCAATCCAGTAACACTTTGCCCGCCGCCAGTTATTCGTCAAGAATTTTGTGCTAATCCCTACTCAATCAAAACGTCCATAAAAATGCTCCCGATGATCATCCATAAGTTTCAGCTTCCTGCCATTTTGGCCACGCCATCTTCCAAGTGACAATAACTTTTTGCGGAGTTTGACGATTTGCTGAAGCGTGAGATTATGATCAAGTTCGTCCTTCAAATCAGATGAAATGGATGACGAAATGGATGATGAAATTTCTGACACGATCCATGGCGCGATGAAAAGAATCTCATCGCGTTGAGAAGAGCCGCTATCGAATTCACATCTGAAAGCATCTCCGGAACAGCTATAAGCGTTGCCGATTCACGCGGGAGCTCTTCCGAAAAATCCATTCGCGGCAGAAGATTCGGATGAATCATCATCGACGAGGCCCAATTTACAAGAGAGAGTGCCGCCTGAAAAAATCCGGCGAAGATCAGAATCCCAATTTTCCAAAGAATAACCAGATTGTCGAAGTGGATTGACTGTATTGTCATCTCTGTCAAACATGCGGTGAGAATAAGTTCTCTGACAATTTCGTAAATACGCGGCAGTCCGGCAGAATATCCCGAACGGAGATGTGGCAATTCGCGGCTGTAACGTTTTGGTAATTATGTGTCGAATTTAAGGCATAGTATCGGTACAGAGCGATTCGCATGGCTATATCAGATGCTCCACACGGAATTCTCAGGAATAAATGCGATGATATTGACAAACTGGTTTCATAGAAACGGGGAAAGTTTTTAAAATTTATGTGTCATAATGTGCAAAAAAAGCCTTGCCGACCGGCACCATCAAGCCACCCCCCCGGAGACATGACAGACACACGATCGACAAGGCGTATCTCGATGTCTCGCCGAAACCGGCCCCGAAGTCACCCCCCCGGAGACAGCAGAAACCGAAATCGGCAAGACATAATTTCAATGAACTATTATCAATATCGATTCATATCTGTTTGCGTGCATAAAATTCACTGGGTTAATGACCGACTGCTTTTGAAAGTGCTTACCTGTCAAT
>CAIOZP010000578.1 GCA_903862805.1 uncultured Fibrobacterota bacterium | reverse complement strand
GTCCTCGACATAGACAATCAGCCTCTTGAACTTATTGATCTCGATGTGGGAAGCTGCATCGTAGAAACTTCTGTAATCGGAATTCAAAAGCACAGCGCATCGGCAATCGTCACCAAAGATGCGCGACTTCTTGTTTTGTCAAGAGATGTTCTCATGGACATTTACAATAATGACAAGGAGTTTTTCTCGCTTCTGATCCTCAACATCGCCCGCGAACTGGCAAGACGACTGCACCGAACCAACCAGACTTTGTTGCGATTCAAGAAAATCATCGAGAACCGATAGTTTTCAAATATTCCGTTTACAAATTTGAATTGTACCGGCAAACAGCCCCGATTTTCTGCTTGGCTAAAACTCTGCGCGTCCCGGAAATCTCGGAAACGGAATTACGTCGCGAATATTCTGCATTCCGGTTACAAATAGAAGCAGCCTCTCAAAGCCAAGACCGAAACCCGAATGCGGGACTGAACCGAATTTCCGCAGATCAAGATACCACCAGTAATCCTTCGGATCAATTCCGAGTTCTCGCATTCTGTCAAGCAGCACATCATAATTATCTTCGCGTTCAGAGCCGCCGATGAGCTCGCCAATTTGCGGCACCAGAACATCCATCGCACGAACGGTTTTACCATCGGCATTCTGCTTCATGTAAAACGATTTTATTTCCTTCGGATAATCGTAAACGATGGTCGGCTTCGCAAAAACCGTCTCCGAAAGATAGCGCTCATGCTCGGTCTGAATGTCGGCGCCCCATTTTACCGGATAGGCGAAGTTGGTATTGTTCTTTTCGAGCAGAGAAATTGCCTCGGTATATGAAACACGTGCAAATGGCGCGGCTAAAACGTTTTCGAGACGAGCCCGAAGATCGCTGTCGATGCGCTCGTTGAAGAAATCAATCTCATCGGAATTATGCTTTAGAGCGTGAGCAATGCAATGCTTCACAAAGTCCTCGGCGAGATCCATGTTTTCGCATAATGTAAAGAACGCGGCTTCCGGTTCGATCATCCAGAACTCGGCAAGATGCCGTGGCGTGTTGGAATTTTCTGCGCGGAAGGTTGGGCCGAAGGTGTAGATGCGAGAAAGCGCCGTAGCCGCAACTTCGCCCTCAAGCTGACCGCTCACGGTGAGTGATGCATGCCGCCCGAAGAAGTCCTGCGAATGATCGACCGAGCCATCCGCCGATTTCGGAATTTCCCTCATGTCAAGCGTGGTCACCGTGAACATTTCGCCAGCACCTTCGCAGTCGCTGGCGGTGATGATCGGTGTGTGGACATAGAAGAATCCGTTGTTCGCAAAGAACTCGTGAATTGCACGCGACATGCTACTGCGCATCCGGAACACTGCGCCGATCGCATTGCTGCGAGGACGCAGGTGGGCGATTTCACGAAGGTACTCGAAGCTGTGCCGCTTCTTCTGCAAAGGATAATCGGATGGCGCGCGGTGATAGATCAGCACCGATTCGGCACGAATCTCAAGGCGTTGGCCGCTGCCCGGCGAAGCAACGAGAACGCCCTTCACGGCGACGCTGCTTCCGGTTGACAGATGCGACACATCGGCGTAGTTGGCAAGCGAGGAATCGGCCACGATCTGTATCGTTGCAACACAGGTTCCGTCGCCGAGCTCGACAAAGCAGAACGATTTGTTGTCGCGCAAAGTCCGAACCCAGCCGCGAACCTCCACCGGATCATTTTCGCAGTGGTCTCGCAGCACTTCACGAATCGTCGGGAACACGCGCATCATTATTCTCCGTGGTACTCGACAAGCCATTTCGGATTATACTTGCCGATCTTCGCCGCAAAATTCAAGAAGGGAAGTGCGATCACGCCGAACACGCCGGCAACGCTCGCGCCCTGACGCTCGATCATTTTGGCGACAGCCTCGACAGTTCCGCCAGTAGCGATTAGGTCGTCGATGATCAGCCAGCGCTTGCCCGCCGTCAGGTCTTCAACATGGATCTGAAGTGTTGCTTCACCATACTCAAGCGCGTAGCTTTCTTCGATGGTTTTGCCCGGGAGCTTTCCCTTCTTGCGGGCGAGCACACATGGCACGCCGAGCGCAAGTGCAAGCGGAGCGCCGAGGAGAAAACCACGGCTCTCGATGGCGATGATTCCGTCAACTTTTTCGCCTTTGTAAAGCTCAACCGACTTGCTAACGGCAAAAGAAAACGCCGCCGGATTCGTGAAGATACTGGTCACATCGTAGAAGAGAATTCCAGGCTTCGGGAAATCCGGAACCTTGCGGATCGCTGCATCGAGATTCATAAAAACTCCAGTCATTTGTTTGTTGTTGAACAGCCTTGAACGATTGCGGAAAATACTTTGTCGAAGTATCTTTGGGGCATGAAGATCATTCCTTTTAACAAGCTTGATACAGTTGCCGCTGCGACGCTTCCATTTTTGAAATCGGGACGAGTTGCGATTTCCGGCGGATCGACTTATACGAAACTCTTTACGGAGTGGGCAAAGTACGACGCAAAAATCGACGCAGACTTTTTTCCGGTTGATGAGCGCATGGTGCCGATGAGTGATCCGGAATCAAACTGGGGCGCGGCAAAGAGATTGCTGTTTGATCCGCTTGGATTGACAAGACAGGAGCGTCATTTTACGCAGAACGTCGAGCAGTACGAAAAGTTGCTTGAGGATTCCTTTGGCACATCCATTCCAGAATTCGATGTGATCTTCCTTGGCATCGGCGACGACGGACACACGGCAAGCCTCTTCCCGAATGGCGATTACCTTGACAACTGCGAGGCGGTGGTTTTGCAAACCGTTGCTCCGAAGGCTCCGCATGATCGAATAACACTTGGCCCGTCAGTCATTCGCAAATCAAAAAAACTTGTCTCGATCCTTTGGGGTGACGGCAAGAAGGAAATTGCGCAGCGGATTTTGTCCGGCGATGATTCGCTACCGTTTGTCAAGGTGACGAAAGATCATCCTGATCATGTTTTGTTTTGTGGGACGAAGTTGATGTAGATAAAGCGGGAGAGATTTATCTTGAATATTTCATAAAACAAGGAATCGTTGTTTGTAAACGAAAGTACGATCCTTACAAAGTTTTCTTCTTCAACAACAAAGCCAAAT
>CAIOZP010000577.1 GCA_903862805.1 uncultured Fibrobacterota bacterium | reverse complement strand
CTCCGCGCCGAGTGCCGCGAGATTATCCACATGCTGACGGTACGCATCCTTGATGCCGCCACCAACAGCCTTTAGCGCGGCAGAAACCTTAGAATCCTGCGGAAGCGCACCCGGGCCGAAACTCGTCTTTGTCAGATCATTTATCCGCATGTCAATGTTGTGCAGATCCTCGACCGAAAGCGATGGATTCGAGTACAGATCATCGACAATATTCTGAAGCTCATTCTTCATCGTCGGATTCAGTTGAGCCGATTTCAGATTCGATTTTGATTCGACATTGAAAACAGCTTCACCGTTCTCGCCGACATCCGGCACTATCTGGATTTTGAATTTTCCAAGTGATTCTTCAAGCCGCTGTTTGATCGGAGTCGTATCGACCATTTTCAGATCTTCGGGAATATTCTGCTCGACCTGCGACATTCGCGCGCCGACATTGGCTCGCATCTTGTCAATCGTCTGTGCCGCTTTCAAAACTTGCTGCCCCGCAAGATCGTTGCCCGAAAGATCCGAAAGACTCTTACCCTCTCCATCAACACCATTCGTGACAGCTTGTGCATAATCGGCGAATGTCGGAGCATCGGCGGCGTCGGGTGTCTTTATCGCGTTGCGAATTGGTTCCGGTATCTGATCCCAATTTTTTATCCCGCGATATGCCTCTGCATCCTTCGAGGCAATATTCGCGGCAGTCTGGGTAACATCCGCCATTGTCCGTTTCGGCCCCGCCTGAACATTTGTCGAAGCCGGAACTTCGTCGTAAGATGAAAGTGCGTCGATAACGTGGTTCGGAATATCCGGCACAGCCGCCGAGGCTTCATGCTCTGGGCTTTCAAATACCGGAACTGCTTTACTTGTCACTTCGGATGCCGTCGCTGCATCTTTGGCAACCGGAGCAATTGCCGACTTGTCAATCGACTTCAATATTTTGGGGAGACTTGCTGCGCCGTCAATGGTAGTTCCCAATTGAACGACATTCCCAAGCGCATTCAGATTCGCTATGAAATCGGGATCATCTTTCTGTAATTGTTGATACCCAAGCGCGAGATCATCGGCAGTCGGTAATCCGGTACTCTTGTAAGTTTTTCCCGCCCATCGTCCGATATTCTCCAACGCATCACCGACTGGAACAGTCACAGACTTTGGCAAAGCATCGACAACGGCTCCCACGCCCTTGTCAACAGCTCCCATCACCGGCTTAATGACTGCATTGTTGACGACATCATTTACAGCACCGGCTTCCTCGCCGAGATTCTGGATAATGGTCTGCCGATAATCGTCCGGATGGCGTGCGTCGTTTGCCTGCATACGCTGGCCGCGTTCACCCCAAGAATTGAGAATGTCTTTCCCTGTCGAGAGAATAACATCCATAGGAGACGGAGACGCCGCAGGTGGCGAAACCTTCTGCTTTGCGTTTTCCGATGAATCTATTTCCGAAGCGACCTTGTTAATATCGTCTTCTGTCCACGACGGATTATAGTCGAGTGTCGCAGTACGTCCGGCAGGGGTGGTCAATGTTATTTGAGACATGGATTACTCCTCAATGAATGACGTACTTTACACCGGAGAACGTTACTCCCGCATTTGGTGGACTTGCCGGAACGGGATCAACTTCCTCTCCATTAAGTACCGCATCAAACTCCGGATTTGATTTCCTCATACTCTCCAACAGGTTTTGGCCTCGCTTGCCGGTAGTTGTCAGAATTGCATTTATTCGGCTCTTTTCTGCGGGAATAAGGACATTGTTGATCACATGCGCAAGATCCTTCGGACTAACTGCAGCATTGATAGCTTTTGCAAACTCGATTCGTTCCGCTTCGCCGGATTGGCCGCCACCAGTGAGTGCCTTGGGTAATTCAGCGCTTAAAATTGCTTTGTATGTCGCGAAATCAATAGACTTCTGATCACCCAAGTGATAACCCAGACTCTGAAGTGCCTTGTTCAACATCGGCAAATCAGTACGGCCGGTATCCATAGACAGAGCAACATTACGGAACTTGACAAGGTTCGGAAGAACGGTTGTCGTTGCACCTAATGAAGCAAGCGCACCTTTGACAGCATGTTCCTGATTGATTGAAAGCTGAATATCCGAGGTCGCGGGTTTAGCCGCCAAGATTTCAGGATGAGCTTCATAGTATGCGGCTCTTTGAGATATTGCAGGTATGTAGGGAACAAAAGCGCGTTGCATCAATTTGTCTTCCGGCAATTCGCCACGGGCTTTCAATACTGCATACCCGTCAATTTGCTCGGGTGTCAACGGAATTGCACCATACGCGCTTGACGATTTTTGAGGCTTCGGAATCGCATCGCCGATAGTCGCCTGCCCCTTATTCAATTGCTCAATAGTAACGCCTGCAGTAGGATTTCCCGCGTCGTCAAGTCCCGTCACCTTGTTTGTATCGGCAAGCTTTCCGACAATATCGAAATTGAGTTTCTTCTGTGCGAGAGTCTTCCCGTCGTTGTATTCCTTGAGCTTCTGAAGCGATGTCTGTTTGTCAACGAATGCCTTCGCATAAGTCGAAATCATTTTGTCAAAATCGGCCTTCGTCGCCTTTCCCGCCGACATATCGTGAATCATTTCATTGATTGCCGTTTGAGGGATTCCGATTGCCATTGCTTCGTTCATGTTCTGAAGTGTATTCGGATCGGACAGAACACGGTTTGCAATCTCATCGGCCGATTCACTTTGTTGTGATACACCACCCCAACGCCCAGGAGCCGATACACTGCTTTTCGCGTCCGGTGCCGTCGGCGTAATTGTAGCCGCCGCTTGTTGAGCTACCGCAACGGCTGGAGATACTGGCTGTGGTGATAAGTCAGGCAAAGACGAACCTCCGGCAGTCATTGTCGCGGCCTGTCCGGTTCCGCTCCATCGCCCGCCGATCGGTGCCGCTTGTGGAGCCTGTGACGCAACCGGAGGCGGTGCCGAACCGGTTCCAGGCATTGCGTTCCCGTTTGCATCCGTGATCTGTGTGTCAGAGCCACCAGCATTCGTGAACCGGCTTTGCAATTGCTTAGCCTGCTGATTTACGTCAATCGCTGCATTGCCCTTGTCAACGAATTGCGCGAGTCCTGGAAGAACAGGACTATGCTTCGCAGCGAGACTTTGCACCGCACCGGACAGATACCCCGAGTTGTCGCCTTGAGTCACGATATGCGCGACTTGAGTTGTCCAGTTATTCAATGCCGAAATGTAGCGGTCTTTCGCTTTGGGATTAGTCGGCGGTGTAATCAATGATACCGGATCATCAGAACCAGTCGCCTCGACAAGCTGCGCCTTCAATTCCGGACTCGCATCGGCGAGGCCCTGCAAAAAATCTTTCGTACTCTGGTATGCAGTCTGCATCTCCGCCATGTTGTCTTTGTTAGCCCGCACGGTATCCGCGATGGACTGCCCAACCTTGCCGTAACTCTGTCCCATTTGATGCAAAGATGCCGCCGTTTGAGCAGCACTTTGATTATTCGTTTCCGCCATGCCGTTGACTTCGGAGAGTCGCGGGACGAGGTCAGTCCAACTCATTACAACCTCCCCAGAAGAGACTTTTGAAGAACGGTGTTGTCGGAAAGAGCAGAATAAAGACCATTTGCCGCTTGTTGCAAACGAGCCTGACGGTCGGCGTCATTCTGTTTTTCAAGAGCTATATCTTGCAGAAAAGCTCCATTGTTTGCACTTTTTAGTTTCATTTTTTCAAGATCGAGGTTTTCCTGAAAATGCTTGTTCTCGTCCATTCGGGCGAGGCCAGCCAACCGACTTTGTTCGTCAAGAGTTTGCCTCTGTAGTCGTCTGTTACCGATACCGTTAATAAAATTGACGATGAATGTGCCGGTATTAGCACCGGCTTCACATATTGCTCCTACATCAACCATGATTCCGCCTTATTAAATCGACCAATTGCCATCGCTGTCCGTCGTTACGACTTTTCCGGTCGAAACATCATAACCGGTCACACGACCATAGCCATCACGCCCTTTGCTTGCAGGACTATAACCGGTAATGACAATGTTTGCAGTACGCCCCTGAGAATCGAACGTCCGAGGAATATTCACTACAATCACCTTGCCAGTATTATCTGATACCCATTGTTTTGCGTTGTCACTTATATCCCAACGGGCACGCTTGCCACGAACATCGTTCCAACTTGATCCAAGACTCACCGAACTGGTTGCTATCAGATCGGAATTGTTCGGGTTCTGCAAAGCTGCGGCAATCGTGTCCTTGTCGTATATCACGGTTCCGTTATCATTTGTCAATTTACCGAGGGAAACCAATCCGGTCTGAAGCAGATATTTCCGTGAATCTGAAGTCATGTTTTTGAGAGCTGCGGCCTTATCGGCATCGGTAGTAGCATTGTCATAAGTATGCAATGCGGTCATGTTCGATTTGAAGGCATCGACGCCACCAAATGACGGATTCGAAAGTATCGTCGGATTAGACGAAATCTTGTCCGCCACATCCTGCCAGCCAGGCTCTTGCAGAGTAGCAATAGTCGAGGAATCAAGCCCCTGTTTCTGGAGAGCAGCACCAAGCGGATCGGTATAGTTTTTCCCACCGGCATTTTTTCCGGCTATGATATTTCCCGCAGAATCCACAATCTGAATATTTCCGTCGGCATCCTTTGTAATCGATCCACCAAGAGCCTTCAACTGTGATAGTTGCGGTATCACGGTCTGATCCATCTGTGTCTTTTCGTCTGCAGAAAGATTCTGATACCAAGACGACTGCTGCATGTCCACAAGCGCACGATCTTCCGCCGACATTGTCGCCGACTTCTCAAGCGATGATATAGCACCTGAATCTTTCGTGGGATCGTACCCCGCTTCCTGTACCCGTCTCTGCGCCTCGGGATCTTTTGTCCAGTCGTAAACCGGTGCACCACTCGCATCGGTGCTGTTTGGAGCCGCCGCCGAGAAATACGCCGCGAGAGCAGAACGAGAATTATCCTGTTGCGTTTGTAGTGTCTGCTGCTTGGTGAAATCAAATTGCTGCTGCTGTAGGTCAAGCTGGGAGTTGTTCAAGTCCTGCGCCTGCTGACCAAGATCATTGCTCGAACCCAACTGCGTATAGTTGAGATCGGTTCCCACATTGAACTGCCGCTGCCCCTCATTCATTCCGGCAAGAGCATTCGCATCACTTATTCCCTGCTGCTGAAGGTCAACCCGCCCCTTGGCGACATTCAATTCGTTTGTTGCGAGACCGGAGAAAATGTTCTGCTGTGTCTGATTCTGTGCATTCGCCGCCGCGCCTTGTCCAACGGCACCGAAAGAGTTCTGTGCGGTCTGGGCTTTCATGTTCTGCGCGGCGCGCGCGAAGGCTTCCTGTGCCGCGCCTTCCTGCGGAGCGTAGGAGGAACCGGTGAGCATTCCGGTGAGCGAGTTGTTGTAGGCACTCTGCTGTTGTGGTGTCAACGAAGAAAGGACGTTCCCCTGAACCGGATTGCCGTTCGGATCTGTCGAAAGCGACTTCCTCGACCGAATCAAATCTTGCCAGTAATTGCTTGTCGATGTCGTGCCGGTTGCATTTGCAGTTCCCATATTGGAGCCTCCCCAGAGCGAGAAACTAATGCGGTGGGGGAAAATTTATGGGGAGAATCGTTGCGGATTCGTCGCAGATGTATATTCTTTTGTCACGATGAAATTATTGAATTCATTAGAATGATTACCCACTATGTATTGATCATATTTGCCATAAAAACTAAGGAGCTCTTGTGCAAGACGAAGAAAATGTGGATCTCTGTTTCGATGACGAAAATGATGCCGACGTATTGATTCCTCAAAAAGATAATCGAATTATCACCTCTAGTGGAGATTTGGAAATTGATTCACTTCATGGTAAAAAGATAAGAGGCCGATTAGTTTTACAACCAGATTTTCAGCGTCAATACGTTTGGGATGCAGCTAAAGCAAGTAAACTGATTGAATCGGCTATTCTTCAAATCCCCCTCCCAATTATTTATCTCTCAGAAGAACAGGATGGCAAAGAATACGTAATTGACGGTCAACAACGCCTTACTTCGTTCTTTTCTTTCATAGAAGGCAGTTTCCCCGACGGTAAACATTTCAAACTTAGTGGCCTAAATGTTTACTCCGAACTGAATGGGAAAAGATTTGTTGATTTGTCAGAAGAACTTCAAGACAAAGTTAAATACTATAAAATTCGTGCTATTACTTTCCAAAAAGATTCCAGTGAGAATTTGAAATTTGAAATTTTCGAACGTCTTAATACCGGTTCAGTTCAACTAAATGATCAAGAATTAAGAAATTGTTTATATCGCGGAAACTTTAATTTAGCGCTCAAAGAAATGGCTGCAGATCCTGATTTTATGTATATCTGCGGGCTAAAAACACCCGACAAGAGAATGAAAGACAAAGAACTAGTGTTGCGCTTTTGTGCTTTTTACCACAAGACATATTTAAATTACAAAGCACCTATAAGAAACTTTTTAAACACTGAAGCCAGAGAAAAACGCGACATAGATGGTAAAGAACTTACAGACCTAAAAACTGCATTTAAGAACTCCTGTCAAATAATTCGATCTGTGTTTGGCAAAAATTCCTTCAAAAGATATTACAAGGGTAAAGAAGGTCAACCAGATGGATATTGGGAGCCCAAAAAGTTCAATACATCATTGTACGATATATTGATATATTCATTTGCGAGGGAAGACAAAAATAAAGTATTTCAAAATTTAGACTCTATTAAAGAATGCCTTATAAATCTTATGACAGAAGATCAAGAATTTATTGATTCTATCGAACTTTCTACT
>CAIOZP010000576.1 GCA_903862805.1 uncultured Fibrobacterota bacterium | reverse complement strand
TGTGCAGCTTCCCGTGGACTGCGCCCTTGAAGCACAGAAACGCACTGTCACGAACATCGTCCGCCGCGTTCAGCTTTTGCGTGTAGGGGCTGTCCTTGGCCCTTGCCAGCGTATCCTGTTGCAATTTCAGCTTGGAAGAAATGGTCGCCGAAACCTTCTTTAGATACGGATCGGCATCCGCAACTGCATTCACCGCATCGACTGTTCTCTGCGCGACATTGCGCAGTTCATAGTCGTTGAGCTTGCTGATGTTCAGTGCCTCGAGTTGAACACTCATAACATGACTCCTTGGGAAAGAATTGTAATTGATATGATACGATCGACCAGCCATTTGGGTGGTCTTGGGAAATTTACTCGTGGGAGAATATGGATGTCAAAAAGATTCTGAATTTTCGGCACTTTCCTACAAACGTAAAACTAATGCGGAAAAATGGAATCATCGTTGACCGGACTGAATGGCGAGTATATTTCGCCGCAACCAGATACTTCGTTTTAATGCCATTTGTCCCGATTGAAAAGACCAGACGCACGACCGGAACTTTCGCAATATTATTTTGCAGGAATGTAGTACAAAAATCGTCTGTCGGGGAAAGTCCACCGTCTGGCGAATCGCAAAGCGGAGGGACCTCTGCTGCAGGGACCGATAACTCTGTGTCGGGTAGTGTTACATTGGAAACTAAGGATGCGGCTCCACAAACAAGTATTTCTAAGGTAACTACGTCGCATACCGGAAAGTCGGTTGTTGCATCAAGCCCGACCCAGATGAAGAAGCTTGCTGCGGCATCACCGATTCATGAGGTGGCTGGTGAAGGGGAACACGGTGAAGCCGGGGAAAACATCGCATTACCTGCGACTAAGGCAGCGGGCGAAATTTTTGGGGTGAAATATGATGTTGCTGAAGCAATTGTTAAAGGATCAAAAGCAGCCCCTGAAATAATCAAAGTTATGAAGATGTGGGCTGAAGGAGTGGTCGTCGCAGTCGCCTGTTAAACAGGCCGCCTCTTTTCAGAAGCGGCCCTTTTCCGAATCATTCCATGCCGATCATCAGGCTTTCAAATTAAACAGCGAAGAAACCGCGCCATCGGAAACTGTTCCGTTTGCAGCGTAAGATTTCCCGATATTCAACTGTGACGCCATCGATGAGAAGAAATCGGACAATGAAGAATCTCCATTTGAAGAGCTGCTTTGTTGAAGCGCCTCAAGAAGTTTCACTGCCGCAGATTTGCTTGAATTTGTGTCATTCGTCGCCACGGTGGTTGCACTTGATCCATCGGTTGACGAAACGCCGGCGGTTCCCGCTGTTGATGCCGATCCTCCGGACATCAGTCCCTTGATCGCCGACTTCAGTTCGCTTTTGTCAATTGAACCGTCGCCGTTGGTATCAAGTTGTTTGAACAATGCTGTAGCATCAACCGTCGAGCCGCTATTTTTCAGAAGCGTCGTAAGCTCGTCCTGGCTTATGGTTCCGTTTCCGTCTGTGTCGGCGGCAGCAATAATGCTCTGTGCAGCTTTCGCTGCCATGTGTCCACCGTGATGGTGATGCCCGCCACTTGCTTGCTGCGTTCCGGCCGTTGCTTGGGAAGCCGCAGTAGATGAACTGCTTGTGCCCGATGCTCCGGATTCCAACTGCGACGCTAATGCCGAAAGAAGTTCCTGCATCGAAGACGACGAAGTGGAAGAACTCGTCGAGGCACTCGATTCGCTCAGCGATTTGAGCAAATCGGCAATTGACGAAGTCGAGCTGTCGGTTGTTGCGGTACTGTCGGAACTCGGAGGTGGTCCGGGTGGTGGGCCTCCAGGAGGCGGCCCGCCTTTGGGCATGTTCGCCTGAATCGCAGCTGTCAGCTCGCTCTTGCTGATTGATCCGTCGCCATCGGTATCAAGTTGTTTGAAAATTGCAGATGCATCGGCCTTCGATCCGCTCTTGGTTATTAATGCCGAAAGTTCATCCTTATTGATGCTTCCGTTGCCATCGCTGTCGGCGGCACTTATGATGCTTTGTGCAAATTTCGATGCCATATCGGCAGAAGCCTGCGCATGAAGCTGCTTGCCAATTGCTTTGACCGCATCTGTCGTTTCTGCTTTTGACAGTTTGCCGTCGCCATCTTTGTCATACTGGGAAATGATCTGGCTTGCATCGGTGCTGTTGCCGTTGAACAGCGCTGTAAGTTCGTCCTGACTTATAGCACCGTCACCGTTTGTATCAGCTTTTTTGAAGATGCGATCCGTCATACGGGACATCATCGATGCCTGATTGCTACCTGATGTTATTCCGGAGATACTCATGATTTCTGCTCCGTTTGTTGTTGATAGTTGCCATTTTTCGGGGTTTCCCGAAATGCTTTTACAATTTTACGCCTCAAACCTCGGCGGATCCACGATCACACCTCCTTTTTCTGTCGTATCTACTGAATCGGGATAAATTCAACTTGCTTTATGCTTGCTTGTACCAATACTTTAGCTTTTTTTTCAGAAATGTTGACAGAAGCACTTCCTATTCCGTATTTTGTTTCTATATATAGAAACGCGAACGAAGGAGGAGCCGTGATTCGGCCTTCAAAACAGGATTTCCTGAAAATAGCGGCGGCAGACAACGTGGTTGCGGTCATGCTTGAACTTGGCGCCGACCGCTTCACACCAATTGACGCTTATTATGCACTTGGTGCGAGCTATCTACTCGAATCGGCAGAACGCGGATCAACAGTCGGGCGCTATTCGTTTCTTGGCATCGAGCCGGTTTTGCGGCTCTCGATTGATGGATGTGTCTGCACAATAACCGAAGATGGCAAGCAGCGGACAACGCAATCAAACGATCCGCTGCGTTTGGTCGGCGAAATTCTTTCCGAGCGTTCCTATATTGGAAATGGTGATCTCTCTCCATTTCCTGGCGGTGCCGTGGGCTACGTCGGCTACGACATGGTAAGTCAGTGGGAAAAGCTTCCCGACGCTTCGGCCAAGCCAACGACAGGAATACCTGACGCGGTCTTCATGATGACGAAATATCATCTTGTTTTCGATAACCTGATGCACAACGTGAAGATCATTGCAAATGTACGAACCGGTTCCGATTTGTCGGGCGATTACGATGCTGCGATTGTTGGCATCGAGGCAATTTCGCAGAAGCTGAAAGATGCCGCGAAGAATCCGGTTGTGTCCGGCTCTGTAAAAATCAGCGAGCTTGTTCCGCAAATGGACAGAGCGGTTTACGAAAAAGGTGTTGCCGACACGAAGGAACTTATCGCATCGGGCGAATGTATTCAGGTGGTGATTTCGCAGAGATTTTCGGCAGACATAGAAGGCGATTCTTTCGAAGTGTTCCGTGCACTTCGCAGCATCAATCCATCGCCGTATATGTTTTATCTGGATTTCGACGACTTCGTTTTACTTGGCGCATCGCCCGAAGTTATGGTCAAGGTTGACAACGGCAAAGCAATGCTGCGACCAATTGCCGGAACACGTCCGCGCGGGAAAACTCCTCTTGAAGATGAGGCGCTGAAAGCCGAGCTTTTAGCCGACGAAAAGGAACGTGCCGAGCACATCATGCTTATTGACCTTGCGCGCAACGACCTCGGTCGCATCGCGCAATCGGGAAGTGTCACGGTCGATCGCTACATGGAGGTCGAGTCGTACTCGCATGTGATGCACATTGTCTCGGAAGTCTCGGCAAAACTGCGGCCCGAAACCGATGTCTTCGATGTGATTCGCGCGACATTTCCCGCGGGAACAGTTTCTGGTGCGCCAAAGGTTCGGGCGATGGAAATCATTTCCGATTTCGAGCCGGTGAAGCGCGGCGCGTATGCCGGGCTTGTCGGATATTTTAGCCTGAACGGCGGCTTCGATTCGTGCATTACAATTCGCTCGGCACTTGTCAAAGATGGCAAAATTCATTTGCAGGCCGGAGCCGGAATCGTGTTCGATTCGGTGCCCGAAAAAGAGTATGATGAAACAATCAACAAAACTGGTGCGCTCATCAAAGCACTGCGAAAGGCCGAGGAGCAAAAATGATTCTGATGATTGATAATTACGACTCGTTTACCTACAACCTCGTTCAATATTTCATGCAGCTCGGCGAGGAAGTGCAGGTCTTTCGCAACGATGAAATAACCGTTGATGAAGCCGAGAAACTCGAGTTTTCGCATCTGGTGATTTCGCCAGGGCCGAGCAATCCCGAAAACGCCGGATGCTCAATTGACATGATAAGAAAATTTGCAGGACGAAAACCGATCCTCGGAGTATGTCTTGGGCATCAGTCGATCGGTGCGGCTTTCGGCGGAAAGATTGTGCGCGCCAAACGTTGCATGCACGGTAAATCCGACATGGTGACTCATGATGGCAAAAGTCTCTACGCCGATCTGCCAAATCCGCTCAAGGTGATTCGCTATCATTCGCTCGCGATAGAAAAGTCCAGCGTTCCCGAGGGTTTTGTAGTTACATCGACCTCTTCCGACGGCGAGATCATGGGCATCCGCAACGAGGCACTGTGCATCGAAGGCGTTCAGTTCCACCCCGAATCAATTGGCTCCGAAGCTGGTCTTCGTTTGCTTGAAAATTTTATCAGTGGCGTAAAAGAAATCGCATCTGTCAAGGCGATGCTCAAGACCGTGGTCAACCGTGGCAATCTGTCGAGCATCGAAGCCGAACAGGCGATGGATCAGATCGCCGAAGGATCGGTGGCACCTGCGCAGATCGGATCTCTTCTTACCTCGCTTGCGATGAAAGGCCCAACGGTAGATGAACTCACCGGCTTCACCCGCTCGCTTTACAAAAGGGCAATCCGCGTTCCGCTTCCCGATGGCTTCCAATGCACCGACACATGCGGCACCGGCGGCGATTCGTCGGGCACGTTCAACATATCGACAGCATCTGCGTTTGTAGCGGCCGCTGCGGGCGTAAAGATTGCCAAGCATGGTAACCGTTCTATCACATCACGTTCAGGTTCGGCCGATGTATTGGAAGCGCTTGGCATAAGTACGTCACTTTCGCCGGAAAAAGCTGCCGCTTCAATTCAAGAAAACGGCATGGCATTTCTATTTGCGCCCGCATATCATCCGGC
>CAIOZP010000575.1 GCA_903862805.1 uncultured Fibrobacterota bacterium | reverse complement strand
CCACAGTCGCGTGGATTCACGGCGATTCAGCGCTCCGACATCGTTGCAGATTCAAGCGGATTCACCATTGCTCTTCACGGACCGCTGGAGGTTCTGACATCGGTTTCGCCGACGGAACATCTGCTCATCAATCCTTGTATCACGGCCACTGGTGCGCGGCTCGGTTCGAGCGACATTCCAGTCCTCGACCGAATGGCGCCGGTTATCCGAAGTGCGTCGTTCCTGCCCGCGAATACATCTGTCTCTGGTGTCCAGATTCCCGATACGCTTCTGGTGGAATATTCGGAACCGATTTCGGCCGAAGTTCTTACTGACCACCCTTTCATTTTCAAACGTGGTGATTCGACTTACACGATGCAGATCGGAAACGCGATTCGTGCCGATTCCCTGCACGCGTACATTGTGACAGACAGGTTCGGAATCTTCCCTCAGAACGGCGACAGCATAGCGCTATTGCCTGCCGCAGTTGCAACGGATGGCATCGGCAATGTCCAGCAGCAGACAACGGCCTTTGTGCCGCTTTCGGTTTCGCCGTACCACGTTTCCTTCGATATAAATGTCTGTCCGAATCCTTGGCGTTTCAGCAATGCCAGTGAACTCGCATCTGTCAATTCGCAAATTTGCGGACAGGCCTACGAGGGAACGATGGTCGTGCTGACATCTTCGGTTCCCATAAACAACGGGCCGGTGGATTATCAGATGGACGGGTCGGTTTATGATCCGCTCGGCAATCTTATAGCCAAATTGACAAATGCGAGTGTGATCCGCTCAACGGTGAGCCAGCGACTGTGCCTGCCTTGGTCGATGCGTAATCAAAGCGGACGGAAGGTCACCAGCGGGTCGTATGTCCTCGACGTGACCGTGCGGACAAATCCGAAGGGAAGTTCTTCCGGAGCTTCGACCAAATACCAGTACCGGTTCCTTGTCGGCGTAGCAAAGTGATTTGAACTGCCGCGCTTACCTGCAAGTAAGCACTATAATTGACATATAAAGAGGTGAAAGTCGGGTTTGTCATGCAAATCCGACTTTTGTCTCTATATTGGTGCGTAAGCTGTCTCCTGTAAAGTTCATTCTGTAAGGAAAACAAACACAGGTGTAAATAGCAAACTACAAACCTTACGTGGAGAGCAGAATGAAGAAGGGCGTGCTGTTTCTATGGATGATGGCCTTAAGTGCCATCTCCGCCATGTCGGCGACCAACGAGGATATTTCGAAAGTTGCCTCACATGATGTCATCACTTACTTGCAGGGCTGTGTCGCACAGATTCCTCAACCATCCGACTTTAATTTGAGCGACCGCGCTTCGGTTTCCCGTGCAGAACTTGGAACGCCGGTTCCGCTTCTTGCCGTAAATGACGGCGCCGATACGATCGCTGCAACGACGCAGGTATCGTCTATATCCGTTTCTGCGAATCGCTGGTATGTGCCGGTGTCTGTAGATGGAACCGCTCGGTTTTTCATCGCAGTTTCGGAAATGGGAAAACGCGGCGGACTGATGCGCTCGGCATCGGGTTTTGCATATTTGGCCGCTGAATACGGCCGCATTGTGCAAGCCTGGCCCGGACATGCAATCGCATTGATCACGGTTCCATCAACCGGTCGTTACTTCTTTACGATAACCGATCTTGGAAAAGAAAACATTACCGCCATGCGAACACCGGCTGAACGAAGTTCGATCATTGCACCACACGCCGCACCGCCGCCGCAAGACTATTCGGTTCTTGGCACAGTTTCCGACGCGCTCGCAACCGTCCGCAGCGACAAAGCCGCCGGAGGTGTGAAATGAATTTCATCAGCAAGATAATCCTTGGACTTATTGCGCTTTCGATCGTCAGCGCCGAGGCCCGTGTTCTGAATATTCCGCGCATACAACAGGAACAGAGCAACTGGTGCTGGGACGCAACTTCGCTCATGGTGATCCACTATTTCGGCAACACCTCGCTGACCCAGCAACAGGTCGCCGACTACGCAGTTGGTGGTCAGAACGTCTCAAATTATTCGTGGGGAGCACCCGCGCCGGATCACGGTATTGATGAAATTCTGAACAACTGGGGCGTCTCGAATGCCTATGTGGCAAGCGCGCTTTCTCCCGATGAACAGAACACCCACTACAACAGCGGCAATCCGGTTATTATTCGGTGGGGATGGAACGGTGGTGGCGGCCATTTTGTTCTGGGGATCGGTATCACCGGCAGCCAGATCACGATTAACGATCCTTGGACTGCGGGTGGCGTGATCGTTGCCGACACATCGTGGGCGACCTACGGCGAAAGCTACAACAATTCCTCTGACATGCACACATGGACTCATTCGATGTGGAGCACCATGCCCGATCCAGGTGTCGAATCAACCGACAGCCTTGTACTGACGGCACCTGCGGGTGGAGCATCGTTTGCTCTTGGCGATTCATTGGTGATGCAGTGGCAGACATCGCTATCCGGCAATGTGAAACTGACGCTGCTTCCGTCTTCCGGCAGTACGGTTATTGTTTCGAGCATCGCTGCTTCGGCAAAGCGTGCCGCGTGGAAAATTCCCTTGAGTCAGGCGGCCGGATCTTACCGTGTTGCGATTGCCTCACTTGACAGCACGCGATTCACCGACACCTCGGCGGTGTTTACAATCACTGCTCCTGTGGTCGTTGATACAACCAATCCGAGCGAAGATTTCGCGACGATCTTCACCGCGTGGTCGAGCGATGCCGATTCCTATGGATCGAGTGCGCTTCTTACCAACGGAACGGTCAACGTTTCCGGCGCGTTCACGCTCGGTTCAACAGACAGTTCATACGCCGATATGACGGCCAGTTTCGACACGGTGATGGCAAATGGCAAATGGATTCTTATCTCGTATTCGTCCGACAAGGCGGCTCTGCTTTCGCTTGACCAGACCGGACTTTCCGACAACGGGGAATCATTCGGCCTGAATCTTCCGGCATCGTCGGGCACCACGATCTGCGTTAGAATTGACACGACGAATTTTCATCAGCCGGATTGGGTCACTTCCAAAGTAGCGCTCGATCTGTCGGCGGTGAGCAGCGTTTCCATTTCGCCAACAGTCGCCGGATCGACTAATCTTACCGTGACCCGTTTGGTCATTTTCGGAACCGGCCCATTGTTACGAGTAGTTCCGATCCGACAGCGGCAGCAGGCATCGTTGCTCAGATCCGGCGTTAGCTGTGAAAACAGAATGATGCATCTGACCGTGCCGACTTCTGGCTTATGGAAACTTTCGATCTACAGGCCGGACGGCAAACTGATTTCGGAACGCAACTTTACACTGAACGTCGGCACCGGAATTGTTCCGGCTCCGAATGCGGCTGGTGTCTATATCGCAAGGCTAAGTGGATGCGGTGTCGCATTTGTCAACAAGGTGATATTGCAGTAGCGTCTTATCTGCCGGCGTGATTTTTCAGGTAAACAAGCGCCGGCTTTACTGCATCAACAAGCCCGCAGGTCGATATGGTGGCACCGGTAATGGCTGATACTCCGCTACCGGTGTCACTGCCGACCTTGACACGAAGAGAATCGGCGGTTTTGCCGACGAACTGCAAAAGAAAATCTGGCGCAGCGATCTTATCTCCGAGTCCACAACTTTCACTTTGATGCATCACCTTCACCGAGATGATTCTGAAATCGCAATCGGTAATCACAAGCGCACGGATCCTGCCGGAATATCCTTTGCCGTAACCTTCGATTGCATAGCCGTCGATCTTTGATCCAGTGCTGACTCTGAACATCGAGGCATTGCGGTGACGAAAGACCGTCGAACCGATTTTGCGAAACGAATCGGCGCCAGTGAATGCGGGCTTCAGAATTGTTTCTATAATTGCTGCGTCTTCTTTGCGGATTTGCTCGTACCTTGCAATGATCGGCTTAACAAATATGTATGCAGCAATGATGAGCAAAACAATTCCGGTGACAAGGGCCGAGCTTTGTAAAACTAACTTCAAGGATATTGTTTTCGGCATGATCATTCTCCTCCGTCATTACTAATCCTAAAGTAGTAAATCATTCTCTCGCTTGTCAGAAATGAAATACACAAAAGCCAATGCCTGTTAACTGAAGATACCACAAAAATACACGTTTCCAGATAAATCATGAAAAAATCCGATGATCGCAGTAAGTTACCAGCAAAGTTATTGAGGCGAGTGAAGATTAAATCTGTTTATCAAATTTCCATTACGACTGAAAGGGACTGACATGAATTTCACATGGGAAGGAATTGTGAGATCGGGGAATTTTGTGGCGTGCCTGATTTCGTTGGCAATGGCATTGGCCGTGTCTGCCGAAGAAAAACCCGCAGGCGGTTCCGACACAGCAGCGATATTCGAACTGGATACAATAACTGTCACGGCGACGCGGACGAGCACTCCGCTTCAGAGATGCACCGGCGCACTTACCGTTGTCGGGGCGGACAATCTGAAAACAATGGCGCGTGGAATTGCAGCTGACGAAGCGATCGGCATGGTTCCCGGTGTACGTGTTGAGAATCAGGCCGACGGCGAGCGGCTCCACATGTCGATTCGCGGACAGGGAATTCTTTCCGAACATGGTCTTCGCGGAATAAAGGTAATGCTTGACGGCATTCCTCTTAACGATCCGACCGGCTTTGTTTCCGACCTTTACGATGTTGACTGGGAAACAGTCAATCGCATCGAAGTCCTGCGCGGACCAGCGGCGGCGCTTTACGGATGCGCATCGAATGCTGGCGTACTCAATGTCTCCACGCAGGCTGGCGGATCGCGACCCTTCGATGTTCTCTTCCGTCAATCTGTCGGATCAAACGGCTTCTGGAAAACACTCGGACAGGTAAACGGAAGTGCCGACAAATCGGATTACCGGCTTTCATATTCCCACACGCAGGGCTACGGTTCCAGAGTTCATCAGGGATATTACGGAGACGTTGCGTCATTCAAAGATGTCTGGAAACCTTCGTCGATAATTACTCTCACGCCAATCCTCAGCTACTCGAATTACTTCAACCAGAATTCCGAAGGCATCAACGATTCGCTTGCACACAGCGATCCCACATCGCCGAACTCCGACGCCATTCCGTTCAACGAATACATGAAGACAACCAAACTGACCGGCGGCGGCCTTGCGAAAGTGTCCATCGCAGAAAATCAGAGCATCAACATCAGCGGATTTATGCGCAGCACACGTTACAAGGAATCAAACAATCACTACGTTGACTATCGCTCGATCATGACTCCTGGCGGATCGGCGCAGTACAACTGGGATGCCAAAGGTTCCCGTGTTGTCAATCACATTTCTGTTGGTGCCGATGTCGAATTTCAGAACATCGACGAATCGCAATTGCCGCATCTGCACGACACAACCCGAACCGAAAGCAAAGGAAACTTTTCCGAAGATGTAATCATCCCCAACGACCAACCGGTTCAGGCAGCGCAGACTGTGAAGCAATCGGGGATCGGCGCTTTCCTTCAGGAACAGCTCGACATCGGCAGAGTCTCGCTTGTTGGAAATCTTCGATACGACAACATCCGCAACAAGCTCACCGACCTGATGCGTCCATCCGACTCGGTCACGATTCCCGGCGCACTTTCAGGTGAGGCCGATTTCGACAAGGTCACAGGACGTGTCGGCGCATCATTGAGCTTAGCACAGCTTTTCAATCTCTACGCAAACTGGGGCATGGGATTTCTTCCACCCGCAACCGAAGAACTCGAAAGCAATCCGGCACGCTACGGCGGCTTCAACAAAAATCTCAAGCCGAGCGAATCAATGGGCGGTGAACTCGGTGCAAGAGGAAGCTACGGCGAGCGCCTAAGCTACGAATTTACCGGATATCTGATGAACACGCAAAATGATTTCATGCGCTATCGCCTCACGCACAGCGTTGACGATTCAACACAGGATCGGTCGCAGGAAACATTCTACGGCAATGCCGGAAACAGCCGTCGCATCGGCGCGGAATTCTTCGTGGCCGCAAGTCCGGTCAAACCGCTGAGCGTTCAGCTCTCGTACACCTATTCAAATTTCGTTTACACCTCCACCGCCGCTGCAACCGACAGCCTCGAAAAGCTTTCTCTTCCGAGGAAAAATCAGTGGCTGCCTAATTGCCCGCGTCATCAGCTCGAAGCCGAGATCGACGGCCGCTTCCTTCGCTACTTCACTATTCAGGGAAGTGCGCATTATCAGAGTCTCTGGTTTCTTTACACCGACCCGAAGAATGCCTGGATTCACGAAAACGGATTTGCGTTGTTCAATGCGCGGCTTGGTTACGACTGGAAGATCGGCCCGCTTTCGGGAGAGCTGAGCTTCAGCGTGAAAAACATCGCCGACAAACTATGGATCGCCTTCACCGAACCGGATCTCGACAACGGCAAGCCGAACAACAGCTATCAGCCCGGCCCTGGAAGAGAATTTTTCGGGTCGCTGAGCGTGAAGTTCTGATGATAGGAATTGGCGGGTTCAAACTTGTCACGAACGCTTTTTGGTAATCCTGTGAATCGTGTTCGAGACAATAAGAATAAGAAGAAGAAGAAGAGAGAGAGAGAGGGAGAGAAGAAGGAAGGGGTTAGCCACCCCTTAGACCCGCCAAGGAAGATGTGACCCCAACCCCCCGCGCTGTCGCGCCGCCCCCACTGGGGGGCTTCTTGAAATCAACAACAGTGTTCCACTGGAGATTCCTGTTCGGTGGGTGAGCGGAGCGATGTATTGAGTCTGGTGAGGCGAAAAACTTTTCTTTTCACGATTCCACCAAGGTTTTT